>NZ_JBHMEC010000012.1:0-131562 GCF_042430665.1 Roseovarius ramblicola
GTCGAAGATCAGCAGACTGCAAATCGTAGCTTATGTCAGTGTCCGAATTTCGGGGGGTAGCTCATAACCTTTGCCACGGAGCGCAAGCTTGAATGGCATTACATCGCGCCAGGCAAGCCCATGCAGAACGGCTTCGTCGAGAGTTTCAACGGGCGTATGCGCGACGAACTCCTGAACGAGACCATGTTCCGCAACATGGCTCATGCCCGCGCTGTAATCCGGGCCTGGGCGGATGACTTCAACGAAACACGCCCGCATTCGGCACTTGGCTATCGGACGCCCAAGGCATTCGCCGAACATCTCACCACCGCAACCGACACCCGCGCTGCGCCATCTGAAAGCTCCGCACGGATGTCGCTTGCTCCACCTGCGCCAACCGGCGTATCAACCCAAAGGGCTCCGATTCCGAATGGATGAAAGTTCAGTGGCAGGTCAAAATGGAAAAAGGCCGCCTGCCAGATCGGGTACGCAAGGGTGTTCGCCGAAATCGGGGTGGCGTGGCCAAGGAGGGCGTCAAACTCTATAGCTCCGACTACCTACGGAAACTCTACGCAGATTACCAAGCCCATGGACTTCCGGCATTGGCCGACGACCTCTCGAAATGCGGCAACAGGACCAGCCTTCTTCGGCCTGAGGAACAGGCGCTGCTGATGGACATCATCAAGCGCAGTTATCTCACGCCCGAGCAGAAGTCGATCAAGGCAACGGTCGTGGATGTGCAGCGAGGGTTGACATAGCGATCCGCTATGCGGAGCGGCCAGCTGCGGACGCCGAATGGCATCGGTTGTTTCCCGACCGCTTCATACCGGTATGCTCGCCCATGCTGCTGACAGCCCAGCCACATATGTCACCGGATCAGGTGCTTGCATTACCATTGCTGCACTATCGTTGGAAATCCGGCGCAACCAATGCGCCGAGCTGGGAACGGTGGCAGGCCCATGCAGGGGCGAAAATTAGCCAATTGCACATTACCCAGACATTTTCCGAGGAGGTCCATGCGCTCGATGCCGCGATTACAGGCCAGCCCGGCAAGACTACAAACGGTCTTGCCCAAATCAATGCCCAATACTTCGATATCCATCAGAATGATCCTCTCTCTCCACCTACGCTCGCCACAGTAGCAGCGGTTTGGTGGGAAGGCAGTTCATCCCATTAGCTCAGTTAGTCCTGCCAGCTCTGAACAATCAGATTACCAAACTTCTCGAGATCCTCTTCTGAGATGAAGGGTACCTGAGCAACGAAGAAAGGTGCGCCCGACGGATTATCGCCTGAGAGTGAAGCCGCGAGATGCCCACGACCAAGCAGATTCTCGGCACCAGCCTCTCCGAGCGCGAGCATTGAACCTTTGTTCGAAGCAACCTTCAGGCAGAGGCGGTTTCCGAGGTTCTCGCGGATATTCGGCGGGATCGCATCCTGGGAGGCCCGCTGCGTGATCAGGATGATATAGATCCCGGCTGCACGAGCCTTCATTGCAAGATCGGTCAATGCGGCTTCAACTGATTGTCGATAAGTGTCAGAGCCAATCATCCAACTGGCGATTTCGTCATGAGCCACAACGATCCTGGGCAAACGGTTCTCGGCCGACGTGCGCGCGTTGTATTGGTCGATGTCACGTGCCTTCTGTTCTCCAAAAAGCTCGTAGCGGCGATTCATCTCGGTGACGAGATTTTTGAAAACCGTGATCGCTTCGCCCGATGTTGCCGTGATTCCGCCGTCGAGGTGAGGGGCGTCAGCTATCCAGAAGAAGTCAGCTCCGGCCTTGGGATCAATGAGCTTGAGGCGGAGGCACTTTGGGTCGTTGGTGGCGGCCAATTGTAAAAGAATACTTTGCAATAAATTGCCTTTGCCGCTCCCAGTCTCGCCCGCGATCAAGGTATGTGGTGCATGTTGCGGCTGGTCTCCATGTGACTTGTCAAGGTTAAGCCAGAGTGGACCGCCATCGTCCTCTCGACGACCAAGGAGAAGGCTCACGTTCTGTGTCGGCGCTTCTGACCTCCACTCTGCATGGGTCCAGAGTTCACTCATATGGACGATTCGACGCTTGCTGGCCGCGACGAAGACACCGACCCAACCCAGGCCTGGCCGAACATAAGCGACGTCGATTCCGTAAGTCGTGCGGAGCTCCGAACTCTTGGATCGAATGGCTTTTTCGGTGAGTGTTTTGTGACCGCGAAATCGAACAAGCGTTCCGTTTGGTGTTGTTGTGTAAGCTGGATCATGGAAATCGGCCTGCACTCCGTTTTCGACCAAGGCCGATTGGAGTGCTTGCGCCATGCGATTTGCTTCGGCTTCCACATCTTCACGCCCCTCCAGAGCCTCTGGCCTGCCTCCCATTTCGACCAAATGCTCTGCGATCGGCGAAGGAAACGCCTTCAGGCCGCGCGCTGGTTCCTCATTTTCAAGGTCTTCGTTTATTGCAACTGTAGTCGGCTCCGGCTCTGGGTCGATGAGTTGCTCGTCGGGAGCTGCAGAGCTGTCCGAGGGCAGGTTATCACTATTGAGTGCCAACTCGAAGGAGGGCTGGTTGTGATCTTGAGCTACAATATCGTCGGAATTGGCAGTAACCTGAGCCTGAGGGAAGAGGTAGTTCGTTTCGGTGCAAACGTGCATGCCCGACATGAGAGAGGATAGATCATCTTGATCAAGTATATGTTGCCACCCGCTTGCTGCGTCGTCGAGTTTGATCGGCCAACCTGATTTCTGATCAGACTTCTTGTCGTGGACAGCAACGACAGAACAGCCCCGAATTACGACATCCGTATCACCGTTTAACAGGCTTTCCGAAAGCAGGAGCCGATCATCCGCGTCGGGCAAAGCAACGTCCAGTTCTGGTTTGGCAACAAGCAAGCGCAGAAGGTCCCGACATGCCGATCGCTTCGTTGCTGGATCGGATTGTGCGCTATCGACCAAACGGGTTTGCAATGCAGTAATTGAATTAAGAGTCTGTTCTCGGGACCCTTTGGCCTCTTCCGAAAGCGATGTGGACGCCACGCACTTTGCTTCAACAACGATGATTGTGAGGCTTGGTCGGCTACCTGTGAGATCGACCTTCACGGCAAGAGCATCTGCAAGTTTGCCCTTCAAGCCGAGAGCGCCCTTATTCTCGTCAAGCGATAACCAGACGATGCCATCATTTACTTTGGATTTCGCGGCTTCGTTTTCGATGAGTTTAGTGGCTGCCGCGAGACCGATAATCTCAAGGGCAGCGTTTTCGGATCTATTGGCCTTTAGGAGCTTTTGTCCTGCGACCCGGACCACAGTTCGGATCGCATCATCCGCAAAATCAGCTGCGGTTTCGGGTGCATTTGCTGAACCGAAGTTCGAAAACCGGGTCTTGATCCTACGTCTTAGACCCTCGCTCGGTCGACGAGAACTGACGAGAATACGATGGTCAGAACCTTTGGCTGGTATGTCACGGATAACCTCGATTCCAAGATCGGAAAGCATTGCCCTGGTGGACATCTGATCGACACTAACCACCCATTCTCCAAGATCGTGAGCCTTTTCGACGATCTTACTGATCTCCCCCGGATTCTCTTCGAGGCGTGCGATTCGAGTTGGGATTGCCCTGTTACCGCTTGCAATGGTTGGCTGATTTCTCTGGCCCAGAAAACAGAGATCAAGAAAATGTCCCAGTGTCCGAGGAGGGTGTGCAATTACCAGCGGCATTTTCAGCGTTTTCTTGTCGCCAGTTCTGGCTTCGAATTTCGGTCGGTGTGGTATCATCCAATCGTTAAGGGAGATATCGGATGGCAAATCCTCCGAGGAACCTCCTCTGAGTTCCCATTCGACGGATGAGTTTCGCATGTAGACATCGTGCAGAAGGACTACATCGATGTCGGCACTCGTTTGGTCGGCCGTAGGCCTGTTGGGAGGCAACATGCCAATACGCAGTCGAGACAGAAAGCCATCGCCAACAGGAGAGCCGCGCTCTGTGAGCATACTGTTTTGTGTCGCGAAAATATTGCGAACCTGCTGACTGTCGTCATGCGTGATCAAGAGTTCGCATCGGAGCTCAGGGTTGGCTGCCATGCGATCGCCAAGTCCCTTCGTGAGCAGCCTCGGAAGAGCCTTGCTCTCGGCTCCATAGATGGCTGTTGATAGATTGGCCTCTTCGTGAGGGTTAAGGCTCAGATAATCGTCTACAACTCCAAGAAAGACATCTGAGGCCATTTCTGCCGTAGCTTCAAGTGATGTTTGAGCAGATCTGTGATGATCACAAGCTACGGCCAGCCCATAGCCTCCAACAGTGTCTATCACTTGGAAGGTGCGATCATTTACAAGAAGGACCTCAGGAAGACGATAGCGGTCGATCATTCGAGCGAATTCGGAAACTTCGTGATTGATGCCTTCACCGAAGATAGGCGCACTTGCAATTTCTGAGAGAATATCCCCAAATCTTTTAATTTTCGCCCACCTCTCTTGCAATCTAAGAGGGTGCCATGCCGGAATAATTGTCGCATCGCTATCTCGAGACGTCACAAGGCCAAATTCACAGACACGGCGCAGAACGTTATCGCGCCCCATACTATTGAGCGCGAAGGGCCGAACGGCAGCGCATAGTTCTCCAAATGAGTCGGATAACTGCCTTACAGACCGCGATGCTTGAAGGTCTCCTGGGTCGTCATCGAGAATGTTAATCGTATCGGCCAGGGCTTTTTGGAACGATCTTAGCTTGCGCGTCGCATGTTCTCCTTCGCATTTGGTCACAGCGTGCTGACGAACGCACTCGGCGACACTGCTTTCTAATAGCGAGAAGAAATCCGGTTCGCTCTGCTGTTCGCGAACTGTCAGGGAGTGTGTATCCGGAAGGTCGAAGCTATTGGTATCGTGCAGGGAAATCGTGCTTGTGTCGCCCGTGCACGTTGGTGTCGTGGTGAGCGGCCAGACGCGAGCCATCGACGAACCATCGAAGTTTCTTCGAAGTGCTTTAAGGTCGGTGGGAAGCGCCTGACCCAAGCCATTCAGTTTGGGTTTCCATTCAATCCGAACAACATGTTCTGCTTGCTCTGAGCAGTCGGTACTCCACCGAAGTTCTATCTGGAATTGTTTCTCTTTTTTTGACTTTTTTTCCTGGAAGGCCGACGGATCCAACCATTTTCCAAGGTCAAAATTGAGAACTTTTTCGAGCATTGGGCGGGCGGCACATAGCTCAAAGATCAGGCTTTTGTGAACGTCTTCATCGAGATTCTTCCAAGTCGAAAGCGAATTTGCTTTTGGGGCAGTGAGACGAAGTGTTTGCGTGTGGCCAGCGATAAGGGCTTCTTGCCGAGCCTCCATTGTTTTTGCCATGAGTGTGTGGAAACCCTCCAGCAATCCTGCCAAAAGATTTTCCTGTTTGCTTATAACGTCCGGGTGAGCAAAGGCGCGCAATTTCGGGACGATTGTATTATCCTGGTTGGTAAGCCAATCGCCCTCTGTGTCCAGAACCTCGGCAGCTGCGGCTCGCGCCTCCTCGTCATTGCCCTCCTCAAAGACACGAAAGGTCTCCTCGAGTTCAGTAATTCGGTCTTCGCGGCCTTCGTTTTTGAGGATTTGCTTGATCCTCTCAGGTAGTTTCGGCGCCTTAGGCTTGCGAAGACCTACAAAGATGAGCTTTGCAAAGAACCAGTCGAAGTTTTCACAAAACGCTTGTTGGGAAGGTCTCCATTCCGACGCGCTCAGATTATCGGAATCATCAAGTAGGTCTTGGACGGCGTCGAGTACTGAATTGGGTGGTCGGTTCGCGTCTGAAGAAGGACGGCGCCTCTGTTCATCAACGGCCTTCCGAATAGCGGCAATGTCGAAGCGACGCCCATCTTGGTCGTATAGCATCGGTGCATTTTGTGCTTCTCTCTCGGCATCCTTCAGTGCGTTCGAGAAAGCAGTTGCAGACACGCCGTTGGAGTTTGGAGCAGGAAGACGTCCCAGTGAGCCCATCGGAAGTCGAAGATGAGGCGCAGCATTGGCGAATGAGATATGAGGACCTTTGCCCGGCTCCGAAGCGATTTCATGTATAACCGCCGCGAATTGCAACAAATCCGAAACTACACCAGATTTCACCATTCCCTGAATGATGGCTTTACAGCAGGTGTAAATGTCCGAGCTGAGCGTCGCGCCTCGCATGTCGGATACTGCCTCAATCCAGAGCTCTGTCTCGCTTTGTAAGCTCTCGGCGTCGAGAATGCTGACAGTTCCGAGACTGGCGCGAGTCCGGCTACGCTCTTCTTCACGTACGGCGATCAGTACCGGGCCGTTAAACGGCGAGTTGCGAATACGGACAGGGGAATCTTCGAACAGATGCGTGTCCTGCAACTGCTTGGCCTCGAGGCCATCAATCTGTGGGTCGATCGCAAGCCACGGTGTGGATCTGGATATCTTATGTGTGCTTTTGGACACCGCCTCCAGAACCGTTGGCGCCAAACCGTCAAGCAGAAACAAGGAGCGGCGATCGGGATCTGCATCCCGCTCAACCTTCTTCCAGATGACCACTGCGATCATATTGGAAGCCTTGGATTGGATTTCCGTAGTCTTCTGATTCATGTTTTGGGCAGGGCTATGGGTATTCATTTTTGCTCCCGTTTTGCAAAGGGATTCGATACGAAAGCACAATCGTCAGATAGCCGCTTGGCCATACCGAGAGCAGAAAGGCGTTCTTCAAAAAGGTTGATGTTCTTTCGGAAACTTGCGGCGTTGATGTTCATCCCGGAGAGCCTCATTTTCGCTTCTATCGGGCCGATTACGATCCCGTATCGCGCATGAAGACGCTCAGCGAAATCGTCGATCGTAATTGGTGTAGATACATTGGACAGCACAAGTGCTTCAAGCATGCGATCAGACGCGCTAAACCATGGTCCAATGCGCTGTCGCGACGTAACAAAACCCGCGGCTTGCCCTAATGGTTTCAGGATTGTTTCGGGGTCATTATTCTGCCGCTTTCCAATTGCATCAAGTGCGGCTTGCTTCCATTCCTCCGGCGTTCTTACAGTGCCATGATCTCCTTTGAAGGACATTCTCAAAGCAATCTCTATGGCTTCTCGCGCGTTGTGTGACCGAACCGACTCGTCTGGATGACTATTTGCTCCGAAGCAATTATTCCAAAGGGCGGATTTCGAAAGCGCATCATTGACGTATTTAATCACCGCCTCGCGGATAGCTTCACGATGTTGCGTAAGCATCATGCGTCCGAGTTTTCGGATGTCAGCCAGTTTGCCATCACTCATATCCAATGGGATTGGATGAAGAGGCGTCTCGAATTTTTTTTGCCCCGCTTCGGCGAAGTATGTGAACAAATTTAGAGCCGTGATCGACGCGAGCGGACCAAGAATTTCCGAACGCGGGAGAGATGATGTTCTGAGGATGGACAGCCAATCACGGCCTATTCGATCATAACTATCCATCGTTACCCATGGCAGATATCCGAGATCAGAACCCGGTCGGTGCTCATTTTCGGAAGGCGAAAGCACCTGAGCGATTCGATCGATTGGATCCGTATCATCAAAGAATTTTTCCTGAATCTCTACCGCAAGGTCAGAAGCCACATTGGACCTGTTGAGCATCAGGTAGATCATCTCTCCGCCGCGCGCCAAGAAATCACGAGGGCTCGAGCTCAATCCCCGACCCAGCTCTGAGAGGTGCAAATTTGGCCCTTGTGGATTGAGGAACCGCGCCGTTGGTCTGCGGGAACTCCCCGCATCGACTTCGTAACCCCTGACAATGTTAACCGCCTGCTTGAGGGCATTAGGGTCGTGGCCGAGCCGCTCTCCGAGATGAGAGAAGGGATGCGTTACACCTTTCACGGGGTAACTTTGTTCGAGCGCTTCAATCATTTTTTGAAAACGTTCCTGCGGATTGCTTGCAGACATCGATTCATCTTCGTCAATGATCTGCCAAAAAGTCAGAAACCGAAGTGGACCGTGCATCTCCAGTTGAGATTGAATTCTCTCATGGGATCCATTCCCTGGCAGGCCAGGAAACATCTCTTGTCCGGCTCGGAACCGCCCGAGGCAAACAAGAAGAGCCTCGAGGACGAGCATGAAAGGCTTTTGCTCCTCCCGAAAGCGGTGGCCGTATATGGCTTCTTGCACCCACATGTCGGGCGGGCTTCCACCGTCACGGATATGGTCTGGGGGAAGGACGCCACCATTACTCATTATGTATCCTCCAAGATCTTGATCGGTCGCTCTTGCAAGTGACCGTCTTGGCCAAGTCCGACTGCACTCAGCTGAACCGTTTGATCATTTGAATGTGCAGCGTGCTCAATGGCCCCAAATGCTTTTATCTGGAAAGTTCTGACGTCCTGAATACACTTCGACCCGAAGGACCCGGGCAGTGAGCCATGTGCTACGCGGCAAAGGAATTCGAACATGGATGGTGTTAGTTCCAATCGCGCGAGTGGGACAGATGACTCACTTATCAAAAAGTGTGGTGGCCGTCCTGACGCTTTCGGGGCCTCGAGTAAGACGCGCGTATAGCGGCTCTTCCAAGAAATCGGGTGGTCCACAAGAAGGGGAACAAAACGGCCTTGCTGCGCTCCCATAGGGCGCGTGAGCCAAAACTTGTCATCGGTTTCAGTAAGAGTGCCGGTAAGGGTGCGATTGAGACCCCGAATGATCATTCGAGTGGTCGAGGTCTCCACGAGGTCACCATCGGTGAGAGCTCGGGCCATATCGAGATATCTTTGGGCGTAATGAAAGCGCGTAAGCGCCCAAGGATCCTGATGAATGCAATTGTCGCTGGGCAAAGTCAGAAACAGTCGCCGCCGTTGCCTTCGCAAAATCTCCCTGATGATGCCAGCCTGTCCGGCAGGATCTTCCGCGTAATCGGCACGTGCCTGTTTGATCAAAGGCTCACCGTAGAATTCATCTTTTGGAAGCGATTTGGATCTCTCCTCGTCAAGGAGGGTATCGTCTATAGTGTTTGTTGTTTCTTCTCCAACGCCGATCTCCGCGAGAGCCCTGAATGCAGCGGTCCCCTCTCTAACACTTGCTGCGTGGTTATACCCAAACAGGTTGGAGTAAGGGTCCGTAAATGAGTAATCTGAAGGCTCTGTGACTCCAGCCGCGCGGTCGGCATCCATAAGAGGTTGGTTGGGGTTCTGCGAATTTCCAAGAAGAGCATTGACGACCAAAATGATGAGGTGTCGAAGCGGAAGATGATGTTCGTCAGCGGCCGCTATTTCAACCAGGTCTTTCAAGCGTTGCTGAAACAACGAGTTTCCGTTCTGACCAAGCAAGATATCGCGATTGATAAGAATGGGGTTGACGTCCTTGTTCGGTGCTGACTCCGAGAAAGCCTTCCAGCCAGGATGCTGAAGTATCTTCTTGAAAATCGCGTCGATCGTCTCGGAGTGAGACTTTCGAGACATGTGGATCAGGTTGAATAAGAAATTCTGCTTGGGGGCCTGTTCCCCACTTTGAAGCATTTCAGAGATTTCTGCCACGAGAGGATTGGCATCTGGATTGTTCTGATTTTCACGGAAGAAAGACAGAAGCTGGCCATCGTTGACACAGATAACAAAACGGTCGGGTGACCGGCCCGTGAATGATGCTACAATATCCGGGAAGATTTTTTCCCGTTCTTTACGCGAGAGCTCACTTAGATCTTTGATAAAGCGGATCTTCGGCCGCTGTCCGTGTTCAGGGACTACATTTTCTATTTCAGTATCATTCCAGCACCCGGGCTTGAGTTCTTGGAAGGTGCAGCGAGCGGTGTACGTTTTCCCATCGCCTGCGGTGCCAGTCAAAATTACAGATCTTGGATCGCTTCCAGAAATCAGCTGGATCACCTCGGTAGACACGTCCTCAGGAATTTTTAGCGGATCAAATCCTGTCCGTTCCGCCTCTGTTTGTACGAACTCGTCATACATCGCGTTCCCGTCGGGGCGGGGGCCGTATGCGAGCAGCAGATCAATTAGGGAATGCTTGTTCATGGCGATTACAGGTGACAAATTGCACAGCCGTCTTCTGGCTCACCAACAGGCGCATCGCGCCGCTCCATTCTTGCGATCTCCTGTAGCGTTCGTCTTTGAGTCCAGGTGAAACGTCGTCCGTCGGACTTTTCATCCTCATAGGTTGAGGCGCTTTCGAATAGCTCGGGATGCCGCTCCTTTAGCGCCTGCCATTCACCGATTTGTTGGTAAAAGCAAAAGTAACAGCCAGATCGCGAACGCCATTCGTAGTATTTTGGAAGGCCGAGACCGCTGTCGTCGAGCATAGCGCGTACGTCTGCAATACCGAGCCCGGCGTCTTTAAGAGGGTAGACAGGCCGGATGTTCTCTTTTTCAGAAAGGGCCACTGGCTTGGCTCTCCGGTTGGCGTCGTATTGCTGGCGGTGGTTCGCAGCTGCACCCCCAAATCCGTCTCGATTCTCATCGGCACGTATGCCGATATAGGAATAGCATTCGCTGTCTCCAACGAAGTGCTCAAAGGGTCGAATTTTGAGCATACGAGTGCACCAACGAGCCTGAGGGTTCGGCAAGAACCCCGAGTAAACCTCATCGAGCAGAACATCGAACGGCGAGCGCTTTCCAGCTTTGTCGCGCACGCGGAGTTCTGGTAGATCCAGGGCGGTTAGTCGCTGAACCTCCACGCCAAAGATTGCTTCGAAGCGTTTAATATAAGCGTAGGTCTCAGGCAACTCTGCGCCGGTGTCGGTGAACAGAAATTCAAGCGGAAGGTGGGAATGGTTCTCTATCATATAGATCGCCAAGGCCGTTGAATCCTTGCCGCCGGAGAGGGGAACGATGTGGCGACGTCCAAGGTCGGAGGTCGCTTCTTCCAAGCTGGCAGGTATCATTTCCGGTCTCCTTTAAGTTCTGCGAGCATCGCGTCAGTAGCGTTTTTGCCCGACGTCTTCTCCAGTAACTTCATGTAGGTTCGAATGCGGTCAGTCAGGAATGGGGCCGCAGTTTCATCAAGATCTTTGGCTGACAAGATTGCATCCTCGATCTCGCGCAGCCGGCCCTTGAGATCTCTGGCATATTCTCTGGAAACACCATCATCCCATTCCTCGAAATCAAGGCCGAGGAGCATGGCAGATAGCGCGCGGGCAAAGCTTCGCTCTGTGTCTGATCCTGAATCTGCGCGGCGAGCTCTGTTCAGGATTGCGCGAGAAACACTGTCGATTGAAGCGTCTTTTAAGAGACTTTGCGGCACGCGGTCCGCCCAGGTTTTTGCCGCAGACAAAGCATCTTGATCGGAGTTCGCTGCGCCAAAAGCATCTTTTACAGCGTGAATAGCTTCGGCCGCGTAGCGATCTGTTACGCGTTCCATTTGTTTGCGTCCTTCCGAAACGAAGGCCAGTGTTTTGTCGTCAAGGTGCTTTTGGCCCGCGATAGATGGCAAGGCGCGAAGTATCAGGTGGACGGGATCAGCGCGTGTTTGGCGAAGGGCTGGCTGTAGTGCCTCGGCTTCCATACCAAGACCGCGTGCCGTCATGGCGGCGGTCGGCAGCGCTCGCATCCATTGCGAAACGGCGTCATGAAAAGCCCGGATTAGATCCGTTTCAACCTTATCAGGCATTGGTGAAAACTCAGCAGATAGCTGGGCAATCCGCTTTTTCTGAGCCGCAGTCGCCTTGATGACTTCAATCTCGAAAGCTTCTGGGTTTTCCGCGATTTCTTCCATGATGGATGGAACGATGTCATCGAGATATACCCACCGACCATCAGCGTGCTTTCTGATGGCGATCAGGTTCGCAAAGGCACGCAAGCCTGCGGTCAAGAGGATTGGTATCAGGCCTGACCGAATTCCAAGGGGTGGACGCGTAAGTTGATGGATGATTTCGACAAACGAACGCGTTTGAGTGTCGGGAGATGTGTAGAAATCCTCTATGCGCGACCACGCTTCACGCATCCCTTCATCAAGCAAGTCCACAGGGGAGCGCCATTGACCATTCTGATCATCAAAGAGCCCCGGAGCCACAAGCGTAGTTCGGAACATCGAAGCGTCAGACGTGGAATAGTCTTTGTACCCCATGAAGGGCAAATCACTGCGCTCGAGAATGCCCAACAGCAGACGCTTTCGCGCACTCTTCGTCTGTGGTGTCACCTTGCGCCGTACGATTTGCTCATTCGCTATGTGCGGTGTCAACGGGAATCGTGTTGTAAAGATGTGCGATAGTATTTCGCCTGGCCGAAGTTCTGAGCCCGCTCCGAGGCACTTGTTTTGACTGAACCAATTGACCGTCCCGGTGGCGGGATCGGTAAGACTGGCCGCTCTGCCGAGGAGAAATTCGAGAATATCACCCTTCAGCTCGGAAATTTCTCGAGCCACCCGCGGATCCATTTCGAGCAACAGTTCATCATGCTCAAGCCTTGCGTATGCATCCGCTTCAAGAGATGCCATATCGAGATCAGGACTCTGATCCGCCAAGGCGATGATGAAATGCGGATAATCGTTCATCCAGCCACCGCCCAACTTTCTGAAGTCATGAGCAGATGCGTCAACAACCAGCGCCACGAGGGCGTCATTCTGGTCGGCTTGTGTCAGCAAGTCATGGCGTGATTTCGGATCGAGAAGTGTTGCTGCGGAAACAAAGACACTCTTTGCGTAGCGTGTCATAGCGTAAGTGTGGTTGTAGGCCTCTCCAACATAGTGAGGCGCCGGCACGTGAGATTTTACTCGATCAAGGGGATCGCCGGCAGTACGCAGCTGGTCCATTTCTTCCTGGGCGCGCGTCCGGACATCAACGTCAGAGCCCTCCCAAACCGAAATTTCGTCGGTAAGGGTTCGATGTAATAGCAGTTTACGATCAAGTAGGCCGTCGACAGCTTCTTCGATCTTCCGTCGGGGATGAGTTGATCCAATATCCATTGCTTTTACCAGCCGCTCTCGGCTGACGCGGGCGGTCTCGCCGGTGGCTGCCAAATGCATCAAGGATGTGCCCGCAATGATCTCCCGCTCGAGCGGGGTTACCGCGCGCGCTCGGGCGGCTTCGGTTTCGACAAACCGTTTGTGCGTACCACCCACAGCAGTATCAGCACGCATTGCGTCTGAAAAATGCCGATAAAGGTTCTCGATTGTTACAGTTTCACTCCGGTTTTCGGGAAGCTCTGTGCCCAGGAAGCCGAATATTGTTCGTTCACTCTGTCCGATGCGGCCGGCGATTCTCGGCAGGAGATAGAATGCGGTAGGGCTAAGGGGGGCGGCGCGGCGAAGAAGGTCCTTCGATATTTCCCCCTCTGCAAACGGAAAAAAACCAAGATCTTGAACCATTCTCATGGTGCCGTTAGTCAATCGGGCGCGTCCTGACTTAGTCAGTTCCGAAACCACGTCTGCGATCAGGTCGTAGATTTCATCGCTGTCTTCGACGATACGCAGAATATCGAAGCGTCCTTCGATCTTACGCCATCCTGATTGATCGGTTTGGCCCAGGCGACCAGCATAACGGTGGAAGTCTTGGTGCAGAAGAAGTGTTAACGTGGCCGATGGTGCCTTGCGACGCATGATCCACTCAGCAAGGTCTTGCAGTTGAGCGAGATCTTCAGCCCGACCTTTGCCAGCAAGTGTCTCAAGATGGCGGCCGAACTCATCCCAGACGATCGCAAGTCGGTCAGACTTGGTGCGGGAAAGATGCAGCTCAAGCGCTCGTAGCGCATCCGCCATTGTTTCAGCGTCATCGCCGCCAATGGCTTCCATTAAGGCACTTGGTAAATCGGAAACATGGCCTGCGAGAGTTATGACAGCCCCACGCTGACCTCGGTCAATCCGAGCTTCCATCCATTCGCCAAGCTCAGGATCAAATTTCATGAGGCGTCGGTGAGCGGGTTCAAGGGCGTCGATTTTATCGGGGTCACCATCGACCAAAATGCTTGCAACCATCGCAGCGAGTGATTTGCCGCTTCCATATGTAGCCACAACAGAAGTTGCACGACTGCCGCGCGGTCCTGTGATCGATCGAAGGATATCGATCGACTTCGAGGTTGGTCGATAATGGCACGCTCTTACGGGTACAGAAAGATCTTCGGCAAGGCTGATTGATTTCAGAAAACTCATGCGGCACGTCCCTTCTTCGACGCGGAAGTGCTCTTGGTTCGATCTACGTGAAGCTTCAGCCAGTCTTGCCCTGGAAGGGATCGGATGCGAGCAACGCGTTGGCCAGCCAATTGGCGGATCGTCAACAAGTCGTCGTCCAGAACGCTGGCAGCAGATGCTATCGCCTCTGCTACAGCATCGACGCTACGGCCAGTACCAACACCAAGCCGACGCAGGGCACCCATGTGGTCGAGTGGTATATCGACATAATCTGTTTCTGTGTTGGGCAGGGTGCTTAAAAGTCCAAAGCAAATTGCCTCGGGTGCAATAAGTGACAGTGCACTGCGCCGCTCGAAGACATCCAGGTCGGTTCGATGAACGATCAGATCAAGGCGGCGCAAGGGGCAATCCAAATTGTCCTCGGGATCTACATGTGGAGCGGGAAGCGGACGCCCGTAGGATTGAAGAAGTACACCAATATCACGATGCAAGGTGCGTGCCGCAGGCATTTTGGATCCGCTTCTCTCGATATGTGCGTGCAGCGAGCCTTCGAGCGCAGCTCTGGTGAAACGCGGATCCGCCCGCGAGCCGAAAAACCAAGAGAAGACGTCCTCAGGGCCATTCAGAACGAGTTGGAAGTGAATTATCCACCATGTCGCGAGTTGAACAAAGTAGGGATCACTTTTAAGAATTTCTGAGCCAAGAGGTGTAAGCGTGAGTGGCTGGCTTCTCTGCTCACGGTGCACCGTTCCAGTTCGGCTGAGCCACCATCCAATCGATTTCGACATATTTCGGCCAACACCCATCGAGTCGGATGCGAAGTCACTATTCCAGACAACAGCGGATTCAGATTGAACCAGTGTGAGGCCCTTGGTTAGCCAGCCCGGACGTAGATAGAACGTCTCATGTCCGCCGAATTTCATGCGGCTCCTCCCATTATACCATGCAGGAACTGCGCTTCTTGAGCGATGACCGCAGCTGCTTCGTCTATCTGATCTGTGGTTGTCTGAACAGACACGGAAAAACGAATTGTCGAAAAGGCATCCTGCTCACTCAGACCCATGGCCATGAGCGCCGCGGAGGGCTCAGGGCGGCCGGACGAACAGGCGGAGACCTGCGAACACATTATGCCCTTGGTATCGAGGCGCGCCGCAAGAGCCATTCCGTCAATGCCACGCGTAGTTAAGCTTGTAGTGGTCACTGCGCGATCTGCCTGCTTGGAATTTATCCGTGCAAAGGGCAGTCCCGCCTCGAGTTGCCGCTCAAAACGATCTCTGAGCTCCTTCATTCGTTGAAGATCCTGCTCTAAGGTTTCAAGTCGTTGTCTGCATGCCGCTCCAAATCCTGCGATGCCGGGAACATTTTCGGTCCCGGAGCGGCGACCACGCTCTTGTCCCCCTCCTGAGGCGAGCAGGGGTAGCTCTGCATCTTCGCCAACTATTAGGCACCCAACGCCTTTAGGGCCGTTCATTTTGTGGGCGGATACGGTCACATAGTCCGAATGGATCCCGAAGCACTCCCGGGGAAGGCGGCCAACAGCTTGGGCCGCGTCGATGAGGATGGTAGCGCCGTAGCGTTTTCCAATCTCACAAACCTCGTCGATCGGTTGAACAACTCCCGTTTCGCCGTTGACCATGGCCAGAGCGACAACGCATGGGCCAATTTCCTGCAAAGCATCTTCGAAATTCGTAAGATCGATACGCCCGTCTCGATTCACCTCGATGAGCCTCTGACGTCCAGTGTGCCCTCCAATCAATGAGGGGTGTGCGCCCGCCGTTGTCAAAAGGACCTTGGCCCGATGGTGTCGGAGCACGGCGTCATTGCCTTCAGTCGCTCCCGAAGTGAATATGATCTGATCAGGGTTCACTGTGAGCATTTCGGCAACATCAGACCGCGCAGTCTCGATGAGGTCGCGCGCCGCCTGTCCTTGGCGGTGGCTGCTGGATGGGTTGCCAATGGACGGTGCCATAGCTTCGATCATTGCATCACACACGGCGCGCAGAACAGGGGTCGTTGCGTTGTTATCGAGATCAATCAGACTGGGCATAGAAGGTATATGGAGCTAACCTGACGGGGTCGTGTAGCGGTGATGAGGACTTTTCTGCCAACAAGGCCTGGATCATTTCTGTAGCCCTCGCGCCCTGTGGTGAACACTATATCTTGATCTGCCCTAACCTTCGTCATACAAATTGACGTCAAATGCGTCAACCTTAGCGAGGGCTGAATGGATTTGAATGCTGTGTCTGAGAACGGTCTGTTTGCCCCACGCCTCCTTGCTCAGTCTTTGCGCACAACCATCGATGAGATCGCGGACTCTTCAGGTCTCAGCCACGATGCTCTTGCCAGATCTAAGCGAGTTGGTAATCCAAAGACACAAAAGCGACTTAGGGAGATGGTAGAGATACTTGCACGCGTTGGCCCGCAGTTCGAGTCGGAATTGATGGCCTACGCTTGGTATCGCTCGGCAGTGCTTCCAGGTTATGGGGTTATGCACGTTGTGCCGTTTCCGCGAAGCGGATAGGAACTTCCTTGATATCGTCGAGAGACATCTCGGCGCTCTTGAGTGCGGGCAGGTCGAGCGCACTCGGTCCCATGGGCGTGCTGATTGGTGGGTGGAGCAAGGCACCGGCGTGGCCGAGCTGCAGCCAGAGACCGGTGTCGTGACAGGACGCGGATGCTGCGCTCAGCGCTCATAATCGTCCAGCACGTCTTTCAGGCGATCATAGGGGGCGCTTTCCACAAATCGCCGCACCCGCTCTGGATCGTGAAGGCGGACTCGCCCGCTCGACTTGGCGATATGCAGCATGTAGATGATGAGCAGCACTGACACGCTGACCACCACAACACAAATGACGATTTCTACATTACTCATTGGCGTCTCCTTGTAAGGCCATCCTATCACAGCCTTTTCTCTCGCGCACATCCTCGATCTCCGGATCTTCACGACAAGACCGATCCGGTTGTCTGTCTATCTGTCTGTCTTTCGCGGCCGGTTGGACCGCGAAAGACAGACAGATAGAGTGGGCCTCCGGCTGGTGCTCGCGGCTGTCGATTATCGCGCCTATCCCCTCAATGTCGCGCATCGTTGTCTCCTGCAGCCGCCGAGAAACGCCTCGAAGAAGACGTTGTGCGCATCGCCTGCTGCATCGATGCAAACCATCCCGGATGCCTCACTGCTCTTGAGGTCCAGCCTCACTACTCCTGCGAGGACAACGAGATGGCTCACGTGGAGCCGCCGTTGGCTGCGCGCCGTTCTGGCAGAGAAAAATCGTAGAGCCAAACTCATGGCTCCGGTCGCTGAGGATCAGTTTGCAGCTACAATTCAAATGCCCTTGGACTGCGTAGTGCGATAGGCCATTGTTGCTTCCGTGCACCAAAGGTGTTTTTTGTGGGTTCCAACTCGTCAAGTCGGGAATCTCTTAGTGCGCACGCTTCGAACTTTGATCCAGTCACTATTTAAGCGGTGCTTAGAGCGCTTAGACGGAAATAAGCTATATAAAAAAACATTTAAGCGCTCCAGTGGAGTATATAATCGAGGGCCGCTGGGGGTGATCGTGATGAATGCCGGGCAGGACCCGTTCGAGATCGTGCATGGCGCGCGCATCGCGCAGATGGTGGTGGCCCCGGTGGTGCAGGCGCGGCTCAAAGTGGTGGATGCCCTGGGCGACACCACGCGCGGCGTGGGCGGCTTCGGCTCGACGGGGGCGGGCTGATGCTGCTGGTG
This sequence comes from Roseovarius ramblicola, assembly GCF_042430665.1. NCBI lineage: Bacteria > Pseudomonadati > Pseudomonadota > Alphaproteobacteria > Rhodobacterales > Roseobacteraceae > Roseovarius > Roseovarius ramblicola. The sequence goes on from NZ_JBHMEC010000012.1 coordinate 17,680, forward strand.
CTGGTCATGGCCGCCGCTCTGTGGGGGATCGGCGCGGCGATGGGCACGCCCCGGCGGCTGCGCTGGGGGATGATCGCGGGGCTGTGGGCGGCGGTCACGCTGGCGCATCTGGTGCTGCCCGAGGGCCACCCGTTCCGGCTCGCGACCGGCGAAAGCGCGGCGCTGTGGCTGATGACCGGGGGTGCGGTGGTGTTGGTGCTGGTCTATCGCGCGGGGCTGGGGCGCTTGCGCGCGCGCGCCGGGATGCGCGAGGCCGAGGCGGCGCAGGCCGTGGAGAACAACGCACCGAAGCCGCTCTTCACCCAAGGCGAGCTTGACCGCTATGCCCGCCACATCGTTCTGCGCGAATTGGGCGGGCCGGGGCAGAAGGCATTGAAGCAGGCGCGGGTGCTGGTGATCGGCGCGGGGGGGCTTGGATCGCCCGCGCTGCTGTATCTGGCCGCTGCAGGGGTCGGCACTATCGGGGTAATCGACGACGATGATGTGGATAATTCCAATCTGCAAAGGCAAGTTATCCACAGAGATGCAGATATTGGTTTACCAAAAGTGCAATCGGCCATGCAGGCGATGCAGGCGCAAAACCCCAATGTAACGGTGCATCCCTACCAGAGGCGGCTCACGCAAGAGATCGCCGAAGCGCTGTTTGCCGAGTATGAGCTGATCCTCGACGGCACCGACAATTTCGACACGCGCTACGTCGCGAATGCCGCTGCAGCTTTGCATGGCAAGCCATTGATTTCCGGTGCATTGTCGCAATGGGAGGGGCAGATCAGCGTGTTCGACCCGGCCCATGGAACGCCCTGTTACGAGTGCGTCTTTCCCGAGGCACCGGCACCCGGTCTCGCGCCCTCCTGCGCCGAGGCGGGTGTCCTCGGGCCGCTGCCCGGTGTGGTGGGGGCGATGATGGCTGCAGAGGCAATCAAGGTCATCACCGGGGCGGGCACGCCGCTCCGGGGCGAGATGCTGATCTACGATGCCCTCTACGGTGAGAGCCGCAAGATCGCGCTCAGCCGCCGCGCCGGTTGCCCGGTCTGCGGCGAAATCTGCGGCGAAAAAGGAGACAGAGATGACCAATCCGCTGCTGGCTGACTGGGACACGCCCTTTGGCCTCGCCCCGTTCGACGAGATCGCCGACACCGATTTCGCGCCCGCCTTCGACGCGGCGCTGGCGGAGGCGCGTGCAGAGGTGGCGACGATCGCCGACAACCCCGCGCCGCCCGACTTTGCCAACACGGTCGAGGCGCTGGAGTTTTCCGGCCGCGCGCTCGACCGGGTGCTGTCGGTGTTCTTTACCGTCGCCGGGGCGGACAGCAACCCGGCGCGGCAGGAATTGCAGCGCGAGTTCGCGCCGAAGCTCGCGGCATGGTCTTCGGAGCTATATGGCAACAAGGCGCTTTTCGCCCGGATCGAGGCGCTGTGGCAGGCGCGCGACACGCTTGGCCTTGCCCCCGAGGAGGTGCGGCTCTTGCTGCTGACGCGCCGGTCCTTCGTGCGGGCAGGGGCGGCGCTGAGCGGCGAGGCGGAGGCGCGGATGCGCGCGATCATGGCGCGGCTGGCAGAGCTTGGCACGGCTTTTACGCAGAACCTGCTCGCCGACGAGGCGGGCTGGCGGATGGAGCTGGGCGAGGGTGATCTCGACGGGCTGCCGGATTTTGTCGTGGCGAATGCGCGTGCGGCGGGGCGCGAGGCGGGGCTCGAGGCGCCGGTCATCACGCTGTCGCGCTCGCTCATCGTGCCGTTCCTGCAATTTTCCGCGCGGCGCGACCTGCGCAAGCGTGCCTTTGAGGCCTGGGCCGCGCGGGGTGCGGGGGACGGCGAGACCGACAACCGGGGGATCGCTGCCGAGATCCTCGCCCTGCGCCGGGAACGCGCGGCGCTGCTGGGTTACGAGAGCTTTGCCGACTACAAGCTGGAGACGCAGATGGCCGGAACACCCGGCGCGGTGCGCGATCTGCTGATGGCGGTCTGGGGCCCCGCCCGTGCCCAGGCGGCGCGCGATGCGGAGGTGCTCAGCGCGATGATGCGCGACGACGGGGTCAACGGCGAGCTGGAGCCCTGGGACTGGCGCTATTACGCCGAGAAGCGGCGGCAGGCCGAGCATGATCTGGAAGAGGCAGCGGTGAAGCCTTACCTGTCGCTCGATGCGATGATCGCGGCGGCGTTTGACTGCGCGCACCGGCTCTTCGGCCTCGAATTCCGCCCGCTCGACGTGGCGCTTTACCACCCCGATTGCCGCGCGTGGGAGGTGACGCGGCAAGGGCGTCACGTCGCCGTCTTTATCGGCGATTACTTTGCCCGTGCCTCCAAGCGGTCGGGCGCGTGGTGCTCGGCCATGCGCGGGCAGGCGAAACGGCCCGAGGTGCAGGGCCCGGTGGTCATCAACGTGTGCAATTTTGCCAAGGGCGACCCGGCGCTTCTGTCCTACGACGACGCGCGGACCCTGTTTCACGAGTTCGGCCACGCGCTGCACCAGATGCTGTCGGATGTCACCTATGAGAGCCTGTCGGGCACCAACGTGGCGCGCGATTTCGTGGAATTGCCCAGCCAGCTTTACGAACACTGGCTGGAGGTGCCCGAGGTGCTCGATACCCACGCCCGCCATGTCGGGACCGGCGCGCCGATGCCGGAAGAGATGCGCGACAGGGTGCTGGCGGCGGCCAATTTCGACATGGGGTTCCAGACGGTGGAATACGTGGCATCGGCGCTGGTGGATCTCGCCTTTCACGAGGGCGCGCCGCCCGCGGACGTGATGGCGCGGCAGGCAGAGGTGCTGGCGGAGATCGGTATGCCGCGCGCCATCGCCATGCGCCACGCGAGCCCGCATTTCGCGCATGTTTTCAGCGGTGACGGCTATTCCAGCGGCTATTACAGCTACATGTGGTCCGAGGTGATGGATGCCGACGCCTTTGCCGCGTTCGAGGAGGCGGGCGGCGCGTTCGACGCGGAACAGGCGCGGGCGCTGGAGCGGCACATCCTGTCGCGGGGCGGGTCCGAGGAGGCGGGCACGCTCTACGAGGCGTTTCGCGGGCGGATGCCCGGCGTGGCGGCCCTGCTCGTGGGGCGCGGCCTCGTGGCATGAGAATCCGGCGGAGCGAATCGCTGCCTGTTGACTGATTCGCCGAAACTGCCCTATATCTGGTAGTGAGGCGATCCATTGGAATACGGCGGCAGGTGTGGACGAGGGGCCGGTTCAACGGCCCCCGTTCATTTCGGGCGTGCCGTCATGCGCGCGCGTCCTTGGGCGAGCCCATCACCACATAAGAGGTGATCGCGTTGACCTGTGGCAGGGTGCCGAGCACCTCGGTGTGAAAGCGCTTGTAGGCGGGCAGGTCCGCCACCTCGACCCGCAGCAGGTACTCCACCGCGCCGGTGATGTTGTGGCATTCCACCACCTCGGAGGCGCGGTCCATCGCCCGCTCGAACGCCTCCTGGCTGGCCTTGGTGTGGCTGCTCAGCCCGACGGTGACATAGGCGGCAAACCCCACCCCCATCGCCGCCCGGTCGAGCACCGCGCGATAGCCCGCGATCACCCCGCGCCGTTCGAGATCCTGCACCCGCCGCAGGCAGGCCGAGGGCGAGAGACCGACGCGCTCGGCGAGTTGCAGGTTGCTGATCCGACCGTCGCGGGCCAATTCCTGCAATATACGTTCACTGATTTGATCCATAAATTTCATTGATTGCATGAATCATAAAAAATCACAACTAAACGCAATTCAAATGCGGGCATGATCGCATAAGGTTGTGCGCATGACACTTGATCTTCTTGCCGCGCTCGCGACCTTTGCCCTCGTCACGGTCATCACGCCGGGGCCCAACAACCTGATGCTCATGGCGTCGGGGACGAATTTCGGCTTTGTGCGGACCGTTCCGCACATGCTGGGAATTGGTCTGGGTTTTCCGCTTATGGTGGCCTGCGTGGGGCTGGGCGTGATGCAGGTCTTTGATCTCTGGCCGCTCAGCTACACGCTGCTCAAGGCTGCGTCGGTGGCCTATCTGCTCTATCTCGCGTGGAAGGTCGCCAACGCGGCACCACCGGCATCGGCTGACGGGCAGGCGGAGGGCAGGCCGCTCACCTTTCTGCAATCGGCGGCGTTCCAGTGGGTCAACCCCAAGGCGTGGAGCATGGCGCTCTCGGCGATCACGCTTTATGCGACCGGGCGCGACATGGTCGCGGTGCTGTGGGTTGCCGGCGTCTATGTGGCCGTGTCGACGGTCAGCACGACGAGCTGGACGGTGCTGGGCCAGCAGGTGCGGCGGCTGCTGACGAACCCGGCGCGCCTGCGGCTGTTCAACCGTGTGATGGCGGCGCTGCTGGTGGCGACGCTGGTGCCGGTGCTGTGGCCTTCGGGCTGAGTGGGGAACCTTTGGCCTGTTCCCGCCATTCGCCCCCCACCCCGCGCGGAATCAAGGCGTGCTTGCACGCCGCCGCGCGAGCGGTCATGCCGAAGGCATGCCTCCGGCATGACCCGCCCCCCGGGCTGGCGATTGGGTGACGTTGGCGCAAAGCTTTGATCTCTGTCGGGAACCCAGGAATAAATCGCGATAGCCCAGGCGTTGCATCGCCACCCCGCGGGCTGGCGCTCGCGCGGCTCCTCGACCGTTGGCCACAACGTCCGTTCAAGGCCGGAACTGCCCGCCGCCCTCACCGAAGCCGCAGCCGCGGGGCCGTGCCCAGCGGCACGGGGCCCAGCCACATCCGCCCGCCGCCGAAGCCGAGGGGGATGTCGAGGGTGTCGGGGTTGCCGGCAAGGCGCGCCATCATGCCGAGCCCGCTCTCGACGCTGCCGGCCAGGCTCTCGGGCAGGGCACCGGCGCTGCGCAGGATGGTTACGATTTCGCGCCAGTTGCGGGCCTTGAGCGTGATCTCGCCCTCGGGCCAGCCCTCTTGGGTCACGTCCACCTCGCCCGCCGCCTGCAGATGCAGATCGCCCCAGCGCCCCTCGGCCAGCCGCACGCGCAGATGCGTGGGCTGCGGGCGGGCGCGCTCGATGGCGGTGCGGTCCCAGGGCTTGTCGAAACTGGCGACAACATCGGCGGAAAAGCCGCTGATGCGGTCGGGCAGGCGGCCCCCGGGGTCGAGCCGCGCGTGCGTGCGCGCCGCCAGCGTCAGCCCCTCGGCGCGCAGGCCCAGCCGGTAGGTGCTGCCCTCCTGCCGCTCGGCGGCGAGGCTGAGGGCCGAGAGCGCGGTGGTCTCCTCGGGCCGCGCCTTGGGGGTGACGCGCAGGAACTCGGCGGTCAGAGTCATGCGCCGTGGGGCCAGCGCGGTATCCGGTGCGATCACCAGCGAGGCGCGCATGTCGCGGCTCTCCAGCCGGAATTTCTCCTGCGGCGTGGCGACGAGTTGCTCGTCGGGCCAGACGGCGATGACGTGGCCCGGCCGGTAGCTCAGCGCGTCTATCTGGAAGCGCGGCGCCTCCCACGCCAGCCCGGTGGCCGGGTCCGCAAGGATCAGATCCTCGAACGCCACATCGAAGCGGTTGGGAAAGCCCTGCACGCCGAGGCGGCTCGTCTCGGCGACCCAGCCCTCGGCGCGGCGCGCGTCGAACCAGCGCTCGAACGCCGAGAGGGTGGCGCGGCTGCCGATGACCCAATAGCCCGCCCATGCCGCGGCGGCGACGAGGATGACGGCCAGAAGTGCCCGCATGGCTTGCCCCTTTCATGCCCTTCGCGAAGGGTGTTTATAGGGGGCGGATCACGAGGAACAGGGGAAAAGGCATGTGGGTGTTCGGCTATGGCTCGCTGGTATGGAATCCGGGCTTTGACACGGTGGAACGGGTGACCGCGCGGCTGCCGGGCTATCGGCGCAGCTTTTGCATGCGGTCGATCCACCATCGCGGCACGCCCGAGGCACCGGGGCTGGTGCTGGCGCTGGACCGTGCGCCCGAGGCAGCCTGTTCGGGCCTGGCGCTACGGGTCGATGCCGCCGAGGCCGATGCGGTGCTGGAATATCTGCGCGCGCGCGAACTGATCTCGGCGGCCTATCACGAGGCGCGGCTGCCGGTCGCGCTCGGCGACGGGCGCGAGGTGGAGGCGGTGACCTACGTCGTGGACGCGGATCATGCGCAGTATTGCGGCGGGCTGGACCTGGAAGAACAGGCGCAGATCATAGCCCGCGCGCATGGCGGACGGGGGCCCAACACCGAATACCTCTTTCAGACCGACGCGCATCTGCGCGAACTGGGTCTGGGTGATCGCGAACTGGACTGGCTGGTGCGCCGGGTGCGCGATCTCTGCGGATAGCCCTTGGCTTGGGCTTGCGGGCGGCGTAGGGTTGCGCCTGTCAAGACATGCAGAAACCTGCAAAGAAACGTGTCGGGAGCGTCCAGATGGACCAGCCGGACCGCGAGGCCGAGCCGCAGTTTTCCACCCCCTATCGGCAGATCCTGCTGATGCTGATCGTGCTGGCGCTGACGGCGGCGGGGGCATTTCTGGCGGCACCGCGGGTGCTGCCGGTGTTCGAGGCGAACCCGTGGCTCAACGGGTTCATCTTCTTCGTGTTCGTCCTGGGCGTGATCGCGACCTTCTGGCAGGTGATCCAGCTCATCGGGTCTGCCCGCTGGATCGAGGGGTTTGCCGCGCAGGTGCCGGGGCACGAGTTGACCCGGCCGCCGTCGCTGCTGGCGCCGCTGGCCACCATGCTGCGCGGGCGCGGCAAGCGGATGCAGATCGCGTCAAGCTCGGCGCGCTCGATCCTCGATTCGGTGGCGCAACGCATCGACGAGGCGCGCGAGATCACCCGCTATATCGTCAGCCTGCTGATCTTCCTCGGGCTTCTGGGGACGTTTTACGGCCTTGCCACCACCGTGCCGGCGGTGGTCGATACCATCCGCAGCCTCGCCCCGCAGGAAGGCGAGGAGGGGATCGCCATCTTCAACCGGCTGATGACCGGGCTGGAGGCGCAGCTTGGCGGTATGGGCGTGGCCTTTGCCTCGTCGCTGCTGGGGTTGTCGGGATCGCTGGTGGTGGGGCTGCTTGAGCTGTTCGCGGGGCATGGGCAGAACCGGTTCTACCGCGAACTCGAGGAATGGATATCGACCATCACGCGGCTGGGCATGTCGGAGGGCGAGGGCGAGGATGGCGGGCGCGCCATGGTGGCCGAGGTGCTCGACCACATGACCGGGCAGGTCGAGGCGCTGCAGTCCACCATCGCGCAATCCGAGGTGAGCCGCGCGATGGTCGATGAAAAGCTGGGCGTGCTGGCCGATTCCATCGAGCGGCTGACCCACCGGATGAGCGATCAGAGCCCGGTGCAGGTGGCGCTGATGCGTGTGGCCGACGGGCAGGAGCGGCTTATCGAGGCGATCGAGGCGCGCGAGACGAGCGAGGGCCTGGATGCCGAAAGCCGGATGCGCCTGCGCTCGATCGACGTGCAGATGCTGCGCATCCTCGAAGAGATCAGCGCCGGGCGGCAGGAAACCATGACCGAGCTGCGCACCGACCTTGCGGCGCTGACGCGGCTCATGGCGCAGGCGCGCGGGCCCACGCCGCGCCCCGTGCGCCCGGTGGGGCCGCGCAGCGACGAAGCGACCGGAGAGCGGTCGGGCGAAACGGGCGAGGGCGGCTGAGATGGCGCTCTCGCGGCGCACCGGCGCGCGTTTCCAGAGCGCGATCTGGCCCGGCTTCGTCGATGCCATGACCGGTCTGCTGCTGGTTCTCATGTTCGTGCTCACCATCTTCATGGTGGTGCAGTTCGTGCTGCGCGAGGAGATCAGCGGGCAGGCCACCAAGCTGGACGCGCTGTCGGCGGAGGTGGCGGCGCTGTCGCGGGCGCTGGGGCTGGAGCAGGATCGCAATGCCACGTTGCAGGAACGCGTCGGCGCGTTGACCGCGACGCTGGGCGATGCCCGCACGCGGGCCGAGGAACAGGCGGCGGAGATTGCGTCGCTGCGCGCCGAGAGCGCGGCACGGGCCGAGTCGCTGGCGGCGGCGGAGGGGCGGATCGCGTCCTTCGAGGAACAGGTGGCGCGGCTGCTGTCGCAACGCGACGCGGCCCGTGACCGGGCGGCGGGGCTGGAGAGCGAGCGCGATGCGGCGCGCGACGAGGTGGCCGCGCTGGAAGGCGAGCGCGCGGCGCTGCTCGACGAGCAGGCGGCGCTGGAGGATCGGCTCGCGGGGCTGCGCGACGAGGTCGATGCACAGACCGAGGCGGCACGGCTGGCGGCTGCGCGGCGCGAGGCGCTGGAGGCGCTGATCGCCGATCTGCGCGCGCGCAACGCCGAGGCGCGGCAGGCGGGCGCGGCGCTGGGCGACGAGGTGGCCGCGCTCGAGGAGCGGCTGAGCGAGGAGGAGGCGGCACGGCTGGCCGAGGCCGAGGCCGCCGCGGCGCTTCGCAAGCGGCTGGAAGAGGCACAGTCGGAGTTGACCGCGATGACGTTGGCGCTGGAGGAAGAGCGCGCCCGCGCCGAGGAGACGCTGACGCTGCTGGCGGCGGCGGAGGCGGCGCGCGACGATCTCGACGCCGCGCTGGCGCAGGCGCTGTTGCGCGCCGAGGAGGCCGAGACCGCGCGCGCGGCGGGGGTCGGCGAGGCGCAGGCGGCGTTGGAAGAGGAGCGCGTGGCGCGGGAACAGGCGCAGACGGCGCTGGCCGAGGCGCGGGCCGCGCTGGAGGGCGAGCGCGCGGCGCGGGAAAGGGCCGAGGCGGGGTTGGCGCAGGCGCGGACGGCGCTGGAGCGGACGAGCGGCACGCTGGAGGAGCGCGACGCGGCACTGGCGCAGGCGCGCACCGCGCTGGAGGGCGAGCGTGCCGCCCGCGGACAGGCCGAGGCGGCGCTGGCCGAGGCGCGAACGGCGCTGGAGCAGGAGCGCGCGGCCCGGGCCGAGGCCGAGGCGGCGCTCGGCGAGGCGCGGACGGCGCTGGAAAAGCGGGGCGGTACGCTGGAGGATCGCGAGACGGCACTGGCCGAGGCGCGGGCGCGCATCCGCGCGCTGGAGGCCGACCTGGCGCAGGCTATGGCGGCGCGCAAGACGGCGCAGGCCGAGGCGCTGGATGCCGAGGAGGTGCGGGCGCGGCTGATCGCGTCACTGGTGGCGCAACGGGCGGCGGAGGCGCGCGCCGAAGAGGAAATGAGCGAGGCCGAGCGGCAGGCCGTACTGCTGGCGCAGGCGCGCGAGAAGCTGGCCGAGGAGGAGGCCGTCTCGGCCGAGGCGCAGCGCCAGCAGGCGCTCCTGAACCAGCAGGTCGAGGCGCTGCGCACGCAATTGTCGCAGCTCCAGGCGCTGCTGGATGCGTCCGAGGCGCGCGAGGCGGAGGCGCAGGTGCAGCTTCAGTCGCTCGGCAACGAGCTCAACACTGCGTTGGCGCGCGTGGCCGCCGAGGAGCGGCGGCGGCGGCAGGCCGAGGAAGAGCGGGCGCGGCTGCTGGAGGAGCGGGCGCGGCTGCTGGAGGAGCGGGCCGAGCGGCTCGCCGCCGAGAAGGAGGACCTGGAGAAATACCGGTCGGAATTCTTTGGCCGGATGCGCGAATTGCTGAGCGGGCAGGAGCGCGTGCGCATCGTTGGCGACCGGTTCGTGTTCTCTTCGGAGGTGCTGTTCGCGCCTGGCGAGGCCGATCTGTCGGACGAGGGCGAGCAGGAGATCGCCCAGGTGGCGGCGATCCTGCGCCGCGTCAGCGACGAGATTCCCGAGGGTATCGACTGGGTGTTGCAGGTGGACGGCCATACCGACACCGTGCCGATCCCGCCCGGCGCGGAATTCGAGGACAACTGGGCGCTGAGCCAGGCGCGGGCGCTGTCGGTGGTGCGCTACCTGGCGGATGACCTTGGCTTTCCGCCCGACCGGCTGTCGGCCAATGGCTATGGTGAGTATCAGCCGCTCAACCCCGCCGATACGCCCGGGGCGCGGGCGCAGAACCGGCGGATCGAACTGAAGCTGACGACGCGGTAGCGGCGCGTCAGGGCCGCACGGTAATGTCGGCGTGGCGCGTGGCGACGAGCGTTTCGCCACGCCAGAGCCGGACATGGCCGCGATAGGCCCCCGGCGGCCAGCCACCGGGCGGGGCGGGGCGGCCGAAGGCGCGGACAAGCTGTGCCCTCGGAGTGTCGAGCGGGATGGTGCGGCGGAAGATGTTGCCGCCGGGGCCGCGTGCCGAGAGCGTGAGCCGGTCGCCCGGTTCGGCGTGGACCACGCGACCGTAGAGCACGAGGGGTGCGTCGGGGACCGACGTCGTGACGCGGGCGCCCCCGGAGGTCACGGCGTTGAGGTCGGGCACCGACGTGCTGAACCCGGCGGTGAACAGGCCGGTGGGCGTGTAGGGCAGGGGCGGCTGCCACATCCCGGTGCCGGGATCGAGGGCGCAGGTGTCGCGCGCCTGCGGGGCGAAGGGATCGGCGATGCGGCCCTGATGGAGCAGGCCGAGGTGCAGGTGCGGGGCATTGGTCAGGCCGCTGAGTCCGACCTGCCCGAGCGTGTCGCCGCGCGCCACCCGTTCGCCCCGCCGGACGGCGATGGAGCCGTGTTCGAGGTGGCAATAGAGCGTCTGCCAGCCGTCGCCGTGATCGACGCGGACCGCGTTGCCGCATTCGCGGCCCGCGATGGCCGCGCGGGTGTCGGGCGTGACGGGGGTGTCGGCCATGCCGTCGCGGGTGGCCGCAACGGTGCCGGGGGCAGCGGCCCGGACGTCAACGCCCGAACGCATCGCCGCGAAAGACAGGAGCATGAAATCGGTGCCGCGATGGCCGTCCCGGCTCTTGGGGCCGCAGGCGTGATCGCGGGTGCCGGGGCCGGGATCGGTATCGACGTAATCCTCGATCACGCAGGTTCGGCCATAGGCGCAGTCGAGCGGGAGCGAGAGCGTGGGCGGATCGGCCGCGGCGGGCAGCGCTGCGCAAAGCGTCAGCGCGCGGCCAGCCGCGGCCAGCCGTTTCATTCGGCGGTGAGTAACGGCGGCTTTTTCTTGCCCGAGAGGCGGCGCGCGGCGGGCCCTTCCACGTCGAGCGTGATCTTGTCGCCCTGCACGCCCACGCGGACGGTGCCGCCCTTGGCGAGCCTGCCGAACAGAAGTTCCTCGGCGAGCGGCTTCTTGATGTGCTCCTGGATCACGCGGCCGAGCGGGCGGGCACCCATCCGGTCGTCATAGCCCCGCTCGGCAAGCCACTTGGCGGCCTCGTCGGTAAGCTCGATGGTGACGTCGCGGTCCATGAGCTGCGCCTCGAGCTGGAGGACGAATTTCTCGACCACCTTGAGGATCACCTTTTGCGGCAGAGCGCCGAAGGAGATCACCGCGTCGAGCCGGTTGCGGAATTCGGGCGTGAAGGTGCGCTCGATCGCCGCCGTATCCTCGCCCTCGCGCCGGTCGCGGCCAAAGCCGACGGCGGATTTCGCCTGTTCGGTGGCCCCGGCGTTGGAGGTCATGATAAGCACGACGTTGCGGAAATCGACGCTGCGCCCGTTATGGTCGGTGAGCGTGCCGTGATCCATCACCTGCAGCAGGATGTTGAACACGTCCGGGTGCGCCTTCTCGATCTCGTCGAGCAGCAGGACGCAATGCGGGTGCTGGTCGACCCCGTCGGTCAGCAGGCCGCCCTGGTCGAAGCCCACATAGCCCGGCGGCGCGCCGATCAGGCGCGAGACGGCGTGTTTCTCCATGTATTCGGACATGTCGAAACGCAGCAGCTCGACCCCGAGCGTGTCGGCGAGCTGGCGGGCCACCTCGGTCTTGCCGACGCCGGTGGGCCCTGCGAAGAGGTAGTTGCCGATGGGTTTTTCCGGCTCGCGCAGCCCGGCGCGGGAGAGCTTGATCGCCGAGGAGAGCGCCACGATGGCATCGTCCTGGCCGAACACCACGCGCTTGAGCGCGCCCTCGAGGTCCTTGAGTACCTCGGCGTCGTTCTTGGACACGTTCTTGGGCGGGATGCGGGCGATCTTGGCAACGACGTTCTCGATCTCCTTGACGCCGATGGACTTGCGCCGCTTGGACGCCGCCACGAGGTGCTGCGCCGCGCCCGCCTCGTCGATCACGTCGATGGCCTTGTCGGGCAGCTTGCGGTCGTTGATGTAGCGCGACGACAGGTCCACCGCGCTGCGGATCGCGTCGTGGGTGTATTTGACCGAGTGGTGGGTCTCGAAATACGGCTTGAGCCCGGTGAGGATCTTGATCGCGTCCTCGACGGTGGGCTCGCTCACGTCGATCTTCTGGAAGCGGCGCGACAGGGCGCGGTCCTTCTCGAAGTGCTGGCGGTACTCCTTGTAGGTGGTCGAGCCCATGCAGCGCAGCTTGCCGCCCTGCAGCGCCGGCTTGAGCAGGTTGGAGGCGTCCATCGCCCCGCCGGAGGTGGCACCGGCACCGATCACGGTGTGGATTTCGTCGATGAAGAGCACTGCGTCGGGATGTTTCTCGAGCTCGGTCACCACCGCCTTGAGCCGCTCCTCGAAATCGCCGCGATAGCGGGTGCCCGCCAGCAGCGCGCCCATGTCGAGCGCATAGATGGTGGTGCCCGACAACACCTTGGGTGTGTTGCCGCCGACGATCTTGTGGGCCAGCCCCTCGGCGATGGCGGTCTTGCCGACGCCGGGATCGCCCACCAGGATCGGGTTGTTCTTGCGCCGCCGGCACAGCACCTGGATGCAGCGCTCGACCTCCGAATCGCGGCCGATGAGCGGATCGACATCGCCGCGGCGGGATTTCTCGTTGAGATCGACGCAGTATTTGGCGAGCGCCGAGTCGCCGGCCTCGACCGCCTCGGTCTCGACATGTTTCTCGGCCCCGTCGTCATCGACCTCGGTCGCGCCGGTGATCGGGCGCGATTCGCCGAAAGCGGGATTCTTTGCCACGCCGTGGGCGATGAAATTGACCGCGTCGTAGCGGGTCATGTCCTGTTCCTGCAGGAAATAGGCGGCGTTCGATTCGCGCTCGGCAAAGATGGCGACGAGCACGTTGGCGCCGGTCACCTCGGTGCGCCCGGAGCTCTGGACATGGATGGCCGCGCGCTGGATCACGCGCTGGAAGGCGGCGGTGGGCACCGCCTCGGAGCCATCGATATCGGTTACGAGGTTGGCGAGATCATCGTCGATGAAATCGACCAGCGTGGTCCGCAATTCCTCGGTATCGACGCTGCATGCCTTGAGCACGCGGGCGGCGTCCGGCTCGTCCACGAGGGCGAGCAACAGATGCTCGAGCGTCGCGAATTCGTGCCGCCGCGCATTGGCGAGCGCGAGCGCGGCGTGAATTGCCTGTTCAAGTGTGGTCGAGAATGAAGGCACGGTCGTGCTCCTTCTGATCTTGCCCGCCGGGTACGTCGCCCGACAAGTCTGGCCTCGGTATGTTAAAGTTTGGTCGATGAGGGCCCGGCTTCAAGGTATTTTTTGTCAAACAGCTTCACTTTTCGCCTTGTGCGCCGCGATTGCATCTAATCCGTGTGTCAAAACCTGTCCTTTCGACCGCGGATTTCGGCGAACACCTCTGCATCGGTCGCGCTTTCAAGCCCCAGATGCGCGCGGATCGCGGGGTCCTGGGCGCGCAGGAAGGGGTTGGTTTCCAGCTCCTCGGCGAGCGGGACGGGCACGGTGGGCCGCCCCGCGGCGCGGGTGCGGGCGATCTCCTCGGTGCGCGCGGCGAGGCGCGGGTTGTCGGGATCGACGCTGCGCGCGAATGCGGCGTTGGCGGCGGTGTATTCGTGGCCCGAATAGACCAGCGTCGCGGGCGGCAGCGCGGCGAGCTTGCCGAGGCTGGCGTGCATCTGTGGCATCGTGCCCTCGAACACCCGCCCGCAGCCCAGCGCCATCAGGCTGTCGGCGGTGAAGACCGCGCCGCTTTCGGGGAAGTGAAAGGCGATGTGGCCCACCGTGTGCCCCGGCACCTCGATCACGCGGCCCGTCTCGGAGCCGATGTGCACCGCGTCGCCCTCGGACACGGCGATGTCGAGCGGCGGCAGGCGGTGGGCGTCGGCGGCCGCGCCGATCACCCGGGCGGGGGCATGTGAGAGCACGTCCTTCAGCCCCTCGACATGGTCGCCGTGGTGGTGGGTGATGAGCACATCCGAGAGCCGCCAGCCGTGCTGCGACAGTGCGTCCAGGATCGGCCCCGCCTCGGGCACGTCGACGAGGGCGGTGGCCCCGGTCTCCGGATCGTGCGCGAGATAGGCGTAATTGTCCGTGCGGCAGGGGATGGTTAGGATTTGCAGGCTCATGCTATGTTCCCCGCTGTCATGAGATGATAGCGTCAGAGTGACGGATCAGGGGCGGCACTGCAATGCATCTCGACGTGCAGGACCTGCGAAATTTCTACTACCGCAACCCGCTTGGGCGGGCGGTGCAGAAGGTGCTGCGCGCGCGCATCGCCGGGTTCTGGCCCGAGGCGCATGGCAAGACCATCGTCGGCTTCGGCTTTGCGGTGCCGTTCCTGCGGCCTTATCTTGCCGATGCGCGGCGGGTGATGGCGCTGATGCCTGCGCCGCAGGGGGTGATCGCCTGGCCGCAGGGGATGCCCAATGTCTCGGTGCTGTGCGAAGAGACGTTCTGGCCATTGGAGACGGGGCATGTGGACCGGCTGCTGGTGGTGCACGGACTCGAGACCTCGGAGCAGCCCGGCGCGCTCCTGGACGAATGTCTGAGGGTGCTGGGGCCCGGCGGTTCGGCGCTGTTCATCGTGCCCAACCGGGCGGGGCTTTGGTCGCGTTCGGACCGCACGCCGTTCGGCTTCGGGCGGCCCTACAGCCAGACGCAGCTCGAGACGCAGCTCAAGAGCCACGGATTCCTGCCCGAGCGGCACGCCACCACGCTCTACCAGCCGCCCTCGGACCGGCCGTTCTGGCGGCGCACGGCAGGCATGTGGGAGCGCATGGGCGCGCGCATGTCGGTGCTGGCGGCCGGCGGCGTGCTGATGGTCGAGGCCACCAAGCGCGTGCAGGCTCCGAGCGGGCCGGGCTTGCGCGAGAAGGTGCGGCACCCGCTGGGCGTGCTGGCACCGAAACCGGAGGCAAAGCCGGTGTGAAGGCGCGGCGGGGGGATGGGGGAATGGCGTGTTGCGGTCGTTGGAAGAGCCGCGCGAGGGCCCGGCCGCGGGTGCGCGCGCCGACGAAGAGGCGATACACGTTATGGCGCGGCATACTCCCGCGTTATCAACAGCTTGAGACGTAGAAAAGCACCCGCCCGTCATGCCAAAGGCATGCCTCTGGCATGACGATGCGCGGCGGCGCGTAAACGCGCCTTGTTCCGCGCGGGGCAGGAGGCGAAGTCCGCAACAGGCCAGACGTGGCCCCGGTCCGTCGCCGCCCCTCAGCCCGTGCGGCGGATGCCGATGCGGCTGCCGACGCCCTCGGGGCGGGGCAGTGTGGCGTGGGCGCGCGCCATCTCGGCCACCCGCGCGGCGATGTCGTCGGGCATGGGGGCCACGCGCGGGCCGGCCATGTCCACGTGCAGCGTCAGGCTCTCGCCGGTGGCCGCGCACCAGCCGTCCTCGTGGAACAGCTCCTGGAAGAAGTGGAACCGCTTCTCGTCATGGTCGAGCAGGTAAAAGCTGCTGCGGACCCGGTCACCGAGCTTGAGCTCGCGCAGATAGCGGATGTGGAACTCGGCGGTGTAGGTGGTGAGCCCGCGCTCGGTCACGTAGGCGGGTCCAAAGCCCATCCCGGCAAAGGCCTCGTCGGCGCAGCGGTCCATCACCACGGTGTAATAGCCCATGTTCATGTGGCCGTTATAGTCGATCCAGCCGTCCTCGACGGTGTGGAAGCTCGACATGAAGGGCGTGGCATCGGGCATCGCGGAGACCTTTTGAAGAAACGGCGCGCGTGCGTTCTAAGGGGTTTCGTGGCAGGATTGCAATGGCGGCGGCGCGGGCGCTGACACAGGACCCGCGAATTCGTGATTTGGATGTCGGCGATCCGCCCCCAGATCTCCGGCAGGTTCAAGCGAGGAGGCGAGCATGGCAAACATCACTCGGCGTCGGGTTTTCATCGCGGCGGGCGTCGCGGGTGTGGCGGCGATCGCGGCGGTGGCGGGACAGACTTGGCTCGGAGGGTTTGAGGAACTGGCCACAGCCCCGGTCTATGCGCCGGACGGCGTGGCGATCCGCGGCACCGACCCGGTGGCCTATTTCACCGAAGGGCGCGCGGTACCCGGCACGCCGGAGCACGCGCTGGAATGGAACGGCGCGACATGGCATTTCGCCAGCGCCGGCAACCGCGCGGCCTTTGCCGACGATCCAGAGGCCTACGCCCCGCAATATGGCGGGTTCTGCGCCTGGGCGGTGGCGGAGAAGGGCAAGCTCTATTCCACGCAGCCCGACAACTGGGCGATCGTGGATGACAAGCTCTACCTCAACTACAACGATGATATCGAGGCGCGCTGGCAGAAGGATATTCCCGGCTTCATCGAGGCGGGCGATGACCGCTGGCCGGAGATTCTCGCGGCGAAATCCTGAGGACCGGCTCAGGCCCGGCTCAGGCCCAAGGGCCGCGCGGGCGCGCCTGACCGGCCATCGCGCGCAGGGCCGCGATGCGGTTTTCCGGCGCGGGGTGGGTGGAGAAGAGCCGGTCGCGCGCGTGCGCGTGCAGCGGGTTGACGATGAACATATGCGCGGTGGCGGGGTTGCGCTCGGCGGTGTCGTTGTCGATCCGCGCGGCAAGGCCGGAGATTTTCCCCAGCGCCGAGGCGAGCCAGAGCGGATTGCCGCAGATATCGGCGCCCGTGCGATCGGCCTCGTATTCGCGGCCCCGGCTGATTGCCATCTGCACCAGCGCGGCCCCGAGGGGTGCGAGGATCATCAGCGCCAGCGTACCGATGAGGCCTGCTGGATTGTTGCGGCTGCCGCCGAAGAACAGCGCGAAATTGGCCAGCATCGAGATCGCGCCCGCGAAGGTGGCGGTGATCGTCATGATGGTGGTGTCGTGGTTGCGGATATGGGCAAGCTCATGCGCCATCACGGCGGCGATCTCCTCGCGCTCAAGGCCGTGCAACAGGCCGGTGGTGGCGGCCACGGCGGCGTTTTGCGGGTTGCGCCCGGTGGCGAAGGCGTTGGGCTGGTCATTGTCGAGGATATAGACCGCCGGTCGCGGCATCCCTGCGCGGTCGGCCATCTCGTGCACCATGTTGGCGAGCGCCGCTCCCTTGGGGCCCGAGGCCGGGCGCGCGCCGTGCATCTTCAGGACCATCCTGTCGGAATTCCACCAGGTATAGGCGTTCATCGCCACCGCGATCACGAACGCGATGAGCGCCCCGCCCATCCCGCCCAGCAGCGCGCCGAGGCCGAGGAAAAGCGCGGTCATCGCCGCCATGAGAATGGCTGTGCGCAGGTATCCGGTCATTCGTGCCTCCTTCTGCCGTCGCTGATATGGGGGTGGGCGGCGAGGCTGCAAGCGCGCCCGGCGCGCGGGTCAGGCGAATTTTAGGCATTTTCCTGAGGGCCGTTAAGCCGGTTTTGACCGGCAGCGGCGAGGGTGGCCGAAACGGAGCGACGCATGGCCACCGCATCAGACCTGCCGATCGACACATCCGCCTCGGCGATGGACATGGCCGAGGCCATGTTCGGCACCGGCATCACCGTGACAGGCGCGAGTTATCAGGGCGCGGGGCGCGCCTCGGGCATCTATTCGCAAGGCGACAGTACGGCGCCGGGCGTCACCCCCTCGGACAGCGGCGTGATCCTGTCCACGGGGCGTGCGTCCGACATCACCAATCCTTCGGGCGATGCCAACACGTCCCCGGGCACCTCGACGGCCAACGACACGTCAGGCGATGCCGGGCTGAGCGCGATTTCCGGGCAATCGACCTATGACGCGGCGATCTTCGAGGCGGAATTCGTCCCCGAGGGCAGCACGCTGACCATGCAGGTGGTGTTCTCGTCGGAGGAATATCTCGAATATGTCGGGTCCGGCTTCAACGACGCGGTCGGCATCTGGGTCAATGGCGAGCAGGCGGAGCTGACCGTCGGCAGCGGCGGCATCACCATCAACAACATCAACGACGAGAGCAATTCCAACCTCTACCTCGACAACCCCGCCAGCGGCGAGACCTACAATACCGAGATGGACGGGCTGACCGTGACGCTGACGCTCAAGGCTCCCGTCATCCCCGGCGAGGCCAATTCGATCCGCATCGGCATCGCCGATGGCGGCGACCGCATCTATGACAGCAACCTGCTGATCGCGGGCAATTCGGTGCAGACCGCGCTGGTCGCGGGCGATGACGCGATCGGGGCGCGGCCGGGCCAGGAGGTGGAGGCCGACCTGCTGGCCAATGACGAAAGCGCCGCTGGCGGCACGCTGAGCATCACCGCCATCAACAACCAGCCGGTGGAGGTGGGCGACACGGTGGTGCTGGCATCGGGCGAGGCGATCACGCTCACGCCGACGGGGATCGTGCTGGCCGCCGGTGCCGGAGAGCCGGGCGGGAACACCTTTTCCTACGAGGTGAGCGACGCAAGCGGCAACACCGATATCGGCTTTGTCACCCTGACCACCACGCCGTGTTTCGTGGCCGGGACGCTGATCGACACGCCGCGCGGGGCAGTGCCGGTCGAGGCGCTGCGCCCCGGCGACAGGGTGTTGACGCGCGATCACGGGCCGCAGCCGCTGCGCTGGCTGGGCCTCAGCACGCGGCGCGCGACAGGCCCGGACGCGCCGGTGCGAATCGCGGCGGGCGCGCTCGGGGCCAACGCGGCGCTGGACCTGTCGCCCAACCACCGGGTGATGATCGCGGCTCCGGCGGCGGAACTGCTCTTTGCCGAGACCGAGGTGCTGGTGCGGGCGCGCGACCTTGCCGGGCAGCCGGGGATCGCGCGGCGCGCGGACGGGCGGGCGCTGCGCTATGTGCACCTGCTCTTTGACCGGCACGAGATCGTGCGCGGGGGCGGGCTGTGGAGCGAGAGCTATCATCCAGGCCCCGAGACGATGACCGGCTTCGACGTCGAGGCCGAGGCCGAGCTGCGCCGTCTGTTTCCCGAGCTCTACGAGGGCATGGGGCCGGCTCGCTATGGCCCCGCGGCGCGCCGGGTGTTGCGCCGCTACGAGGCCGGGCTGCTGGTCGCGGCTGCCCCGCCCGGCGGCCCGCCCGCGGCAACGCCCCCGGCGGCGTGCGGGGATCAGCCGATGCGGTAACGGGCGCCCCGGCCACGGGCGCGGCGTGCAGGCCCCGTTCCCTGTCACCCCGTCCCGGCCTAGAGTGGCGCCATGATCCTCTCTCGCGAGCGTGGCTATATCTTCGTGCACATCCCCAAGACCGGGGGCACCTCTCTTGCGCAGGCGCTGGAGGGCCGCGCCACCGCCACCGACATCCTGATCGGCGACACGCCCAAGGCGCGGCGGCGGCGCGGGCGGGTGGCGCGCCTGCGCGGACAGGCGCGGGGGCGGCTGTGGAAGCATTCCACGCTCTCGGATATCGACGGGCTGCTGACGCCGCCCGAAATCGCGGCGATGTTCACCGTCACGCTGGTCCGCAACCCGTGGGACCGGATGGTGAGCTATTACACATGGGCGCGGGCGCAACGTTTCGACCACCCGGCGGTGCGGCTGGCGCGGACGCGGGATTTCAATGGCTTCGTCGCCGCGCCCGAGATCCGCGCGGCCTGGGCTGCCGCGCATGCGCGGCATTACATGACCGCCGCCGACGGGCAGGAACACGCGCGGCTCTTCATCCGGCTTGAGGCGCTCGCGGACGACGCCGCGCCGCTTTGGCAGCATCTCGGTTTTCGCCTTGCCTTGCCGCGACTCAATGCCTCGGCGCGCGGCGATTACCGGCGCTATTACAGCGACCGGACCGCCGCGATCGTGGCCGAGGTCGCCGCCGAGGATATCGCGCGCTTCGGCTATCGCTTCGATCCCGGCGAATGATTTGATCAAATTCTGTTTCACCTCTGGCCAGTCGGCGCGCGCTGCGACAAAGTCAGTGTCACTGACCTTCGTTTCCGGGAGACCGCCATGACCGAGCCCCCCCTGCGCATCGCGATCAACGGCTTCGGGCGCATCGGCCGCACGATCCTGCGCATCCTGATGCGCGAACGCCCCGACGTCGATCTGGTCTGCATCAACGAGATCGAGCCGCTGGAGACCTGCGCTTACCTGTTCCAGTATGACAGCGTGTTCGGCCCCTGGCCGGGCACGGTGACGCAGGGGGGCGGGGCGCTGGTGGTGGACGGGCGCGCGATCCCCGTGCACGCCGCCCATGACCTGAGCACGCTCGACCTGTCGGGCGTCGATGTGGTGCTCGATTGCACCGGCATGGCCGGGGCCCGCACGGTGGCCGAGCGGGGGCTGGTGGCGGGGGCACGCATGGTGCTGGTCTCGGGGCCGTCGGAGGAGGCCGACATCACCGTGGTGATGGGCGCCAACGAAGAGGCGCTCAGGGGACAGCGGATCGTCTCGAACGCGTCCTGCACCACCAACGCGCTGGCGCCGCTGGCGCGGCTCCTCGACGCGGCGTATGGCATCGAGAGCGGGCAGATGACCACGGTGCATTGCTATACCGGAAGCCAGCCCACGGTGGACAAGCCGCGCGGCGCGCCCGAGCGCAGCCGCGCCGCGGCGCTGTCGATGGTGCCCACCACGACGAGCGCGCAGCACCTGACGGGGCGGGTGCTGCCGGGTCTCGCCGGGCGGATCGAGGCACGGGCGATCAGGGTCCCCACGGCCTCGGTCTCGGCCATCGACCTGACGGTGCAGACCCGCGTGGCCGTGACCGCGGAGGCGGTGGGGGCGATGCTGCGCGAGGCCGCAGAGCGCCATCACTGGCTGGGCTGGACCGAGGCACCGCTGGTGTCATCGGACCTGCGCGGGCGGCCCGAAAGCCTGATCGTCAGCGGTCCGCAGATCTCGGTCTCGGCGGGCGGGCTGCTGCGGGTGTTCGGCTGGTATGACAACGAATGGGGCTTTTCAGCAAGGATGCTGGATATGGCACTGTTGATGGGGCGCGGCTGACGGGCCCCCCGCTACCGCAGCCGCACGTCGCTAAATCCCATGCCGCGCAGCCGCGCCGCGCCCTCGCGCGCCTCCGCCTCGGTGGGGAAGGGCCCGGCGAGCACGAGGGTCAGCGCGCGCCCGTCGCGATGGAGCGTGCCGCGCCGCGCCGGCAGACCGGCCCCGGTGATGCGGCGCGCGGCGGCAAGGCCCCGCGCGGCATCGGCAAAGAGCCCCGCCTGCGCGTAATGCGCGGTCTGGCCGGGCTCTTGCTGGCCGGGCTCTTGCGGGGCGGGCCCGGCGGCGGCGTTGGCGACTTTCGGGGCCGAGCGCGTCGATACCGAGGCGGGGCGCGCGCCGGTGGACCGGGCGCGGCCCCGGACCTCGCCGGTGGTGACGGGGTCGGGCACGTAGCTGCCGCGCGTGGCCACCGTCACCCCGGCGGCGCGCTGGTCCTCAAAGCTGGTATAGGGCGGGCGGAGGCCGGGATACTTGTGGATCACGTCCCCCCCGCTGCGCCGGTCGATCAGGCGGCGCGGCACGGTGTTGGTCCACATCAGCTCCATCCGCGCCTTGCCCGCGAAGGTCTGGTGGGCGCGGTGCGGGTTGAGGCGGTCGTCCTCCCAGACCGGTTTCATGCCGTCGGGAACGGAAATGCCGGCGGTGCTGGCCTTCTGGCTGGCATAGACGCGAGCGGGGGCGACACGGGTGCCGGGCGGGACGCTGTCGGGCGTGGCGCGGGTGCCCGGCGGCGGGGACGCGGCGGCACCGCCGCCTTGCGCGTAGGTGATGTAATGCGCGCGCTGCGGGCCGCAGCGCACGGGCGAGCCGGTGTGCTGAACGGTATAGGCCGCCGAGACGCCACTCAGCCCGGCGCAGGCGCTGCGCCCGGGATCGGGCGGCGTGATCCGGCGCGCTGGACGGGCCGCGGTGTCGGGCGTCGCGACCGGTCGGCGGGCAGGTGTCGGCGTGGCGGTGGCGGTGACGCGCTCCGGCGCGCGCGCGCTGGCTGAGCGGGGCGCGCTGGTCGAGCGGGGCGCGGCGGCGGGCTGCGGCTGGCTGGACTTGGCGCGGGGGGCCGGCCTGGGCGCGGCGGCGGTTCGTTGCGTCTGCTGCGCGGGGGCCGCGTCGGGCGTGGACCTGGCGAGCGAAGGGGTGAACCCGCAAAGCGGCTGCCGCGAGCGGGTGAGGCGCGGCACCCAGGTCTCGACGGCACCGACACCCGCCCGGATAAAGACGCAGCCCGCGCTGTCCACGTATTGCGTGCCGGTATAGGACTCGGGTGGGAACTCTGCCGGAACCGGCGGGTTGCGCAGGGATTGCGCCCCGCCCGGGCCCGTGGCCAATACGACAGCCGCGCAGGATACAAACAGAAAGCGACGAACGGGCATGTGACCCCCCCTGGATCAATACCCTGAATCGTGCCCCATTTTCTGTGTATAGTAAACAGCCATTGGCTCATCTGGTGGCGTGTGTGCCCGGTGACGCAGATTCTGGGGAAAGCGGGCGGCCCGGCGCGGGGACCGCGGGCGTCGCATATGCGAAGCGGGGGGTTTGCCGGTTCGGGGAAGCCGTGCTAAGAGCGAAAATAGTTTAACGTTAAACGATCAGCGTGTCACGCCGGGAGGATATTATGACCGAAAGCCTCAGGGACAGCGTGCGCCAGGCGGCGCTCGATTATCACGAGTACCCCAGGCCCGGCAAGCTGGAGATCCGCGCCACCAAGCCGATGGCCAATGGCCGCGATCTGGCGCGCGCCTACAGCCCCGGCGTGGCCGAGGCGTGTCTCGAGATCAAGGCCGATCCGCAGACCGCGCGCCGCTATACCGCGCGCGGCAACCTCGTGGCGGTGGTCACCAACGGCACCGCCGTGCTCGGGCTGGGCAATATCGGTGCGCTCGCCTCCAAGCCGGTGATGGAGGGCAAGGCGGTGCTCTTCAAGAAGTTCGCCAATATCGACTGTTTCGATATCGAACTGGACGAGCCCGACCCCGAGAAGCTGGCCGGGATCGTCTGCGCGCTGGAGCCGACCTGTGGCGCGGTGAACCTGGAGGACATCAAGGCCCCCGACTGTTTCATCGTCGAGCGCATCTGCCGCGAGCGGATGAACATCCCCGTGTTTCACGACGACCAGCACGGTACCGCCATCGTGGTGGGCGCGGCGGCGACCAACGCGCTCTACGTCGCCGAGAAGCGGTTCGAGGATATCAAGGTGGTTTCGGCGGGCGGCGGCGCGGCGGGCATCGCATGCCTCAACATGCTGCTGAAGCTGGGGGTCAAGCGCGAGAACGTGTGGCTGTGCGACATTCACGGGCTGGTCCACGAGGGCCGCGAAGTGGACATGAACCCGGAAAAGGCCGCCTTTGCGCAGGTCTCTGACAAACGCGGCCTGGCCGAGGTGATCGAAGGCGCGGACCTGTTCCTGGGGCTGTCGGGGCCCAACGTGCTGACGCCTGAAATGGTGCGCGAGATGGCGGCGCGGCCCATCGTCTTTGCGCTGGCCAATCCCAGCCCCGAGATCATGCCCGATGCCGCGCGCGCCGCCGTGCCGGATGCGATCATCGCCACGGGCCGGTCTGACTTTCCCAATCAGGTCAACAACGTGTTGTGTTTCCCGTTCATCTTTCGCGGCGCATTGGACGCGGGCGCGACCGAGATCAACGACGCCATGCAGGTGGCCTGCGTGGAAGGCATCGCCGAGCTGGCCCGCGCCAGCACCAGTGCCGAGGCGGCGGCGGCCTATCGCGGCGAGTCGATGACATTCGGCCCCGATTACCTGATTCCCAAGCCGTTCGATCCACGCCTGTCGGGGATCGTGTCGTCCTCGGTGGCGCGCGCGGCGATGGAGACCGGGGTGGCCACGCGGCCGGTCGCCGACCTCGAGCAGTACAAGGCCGATCTCGACGCCAGCGTGTTCAAGTCGGCGCTGCTGATGCGGCCGGTCTTCGAGGCGGCGCGCACCGCCGCGCGCCGTCTCGTCTTTGCCGAGGGCGAGGACGAGCGCGTGCTGCGCGCCGCGCAGGCGATCCTCGAGGAGACGCCGGAGACACCGATCCTGATCGGGCGGCCCGATGTGATCGCACGGCGCTGCGAGCGGGCCGGGCTGGCGATCCGGCCCGAGCGCGATTTCAACGTGGTCAACCCCGAGAACGACCCCCGCTACCGCGACTACTGGGAGAGCTATCACGCGATCATGGCGCGGCGCGGGGTGACGCCCGACATCGCCCGCGCGGTGATGCGCACCAACACCACCGCCATCGGCGCGGTGATGGTCCATCGCGACGAGGCCGACAGCCTGATCTGCGGCACGTTCGGCGAATTCCGCTGGCATCTCAACTATGTGTCCCAGCTTCTGGCAGATGACGAGTATCGCCCGCATGGCGCGCTCAGCCTGATGATCCTCGAGGACGGGCCGCTCTTTATCGCCGACACGCATGTCTATTCGCTACCGACGCCCGAGAACCTCGCCGAGATCGCCATCGGCGCGGCGCGCCATGTGCGCCGCTTCGGGATCGAGCCCAAGGTGGCGTTCTGCTCTCAGTCGCAGTTCGGCAATCAGGCCGAGGGCTCGGGCAAGCGGCTGCGCGCGGGGATCGACATTCTTGACGCCGCGCCGCGCGATTTCGCCTATGAGGGCGAGATGAACGTGGATGCCGCGCTCAACGCCGAGCTGCGCGAACGGCTGTTGCCCGGCAACCGGCTCGAGGGGGCGGCCAATGTGTTGATCTTCGGCCATGCCGATGCCGCCTCGGGGGTGCGCAACATCCTCAAGGCCAAGGCCGGCGGGCTCGAGGTGGGGCCGATCCTGATGGGCATGGGCAACCGCGCGCATGTGGTCACGCCGGGGATCACGGCGCGGGGCCTGCTGAACATGGCCGCCATCGCCGGGACGCCGGTGGCGCATTACGGGTAGAATCGGCGGTTTGCAGGGATTTTCAGAAAAATTTGCAAACCCGCCGCTAACGGGCGGATTTTTCGACTGATTGACCCGGGTTTGCAAAAATTTGCAACCTCAAAGGGGCAATTTCTGCAAATTTTTTGCGGCCATCTGCCGCGCCGCCGCGCACGACGCTTGCCGCGGGCCAACGCGATCCGTAACACCGATGCAGAGGATCGGAGGAGGATACCATGGGATACAAGGAGATTTACGAGCGCTCGCTGGCCGACCCGGAGGGCTTCTGGCTCGAACAGGCCGAGGCGATCGACTGGACGCGCAAGCCGTCGAAGGCGCTCTTCGACGACAACGCGCCGCTCTATGAATGGTACAGCGACGGGCTGGTGAACACCTGCTGGAACGCGGTGGACCGGCATGTCGAGGCCGGGCGCGGCGCGCAGGCGGCGATCATCCACGACAGCCCGGTGACCGGCATCAAGCAGAAGATCAGCTATGCGCAACTGCGCAGCCGCGTGGCGCGTCTGGCGGGTGCGCTGCGCGACAAGGGCGTGGAAAAAGGCGACCGCGTCATCATCTACATGCCGATGGTGCCCGAGGCGCTCGAGGCGATGCTGGCCTGCGCGCGAATCGGCGCGGTGCATTCGGTGGTGTTCGGCGGCTTCGCCGCACACGAGCTGGCGGTGCGGATCGACGATTGCGCGCCCAAGGCGATCATCGCCGCGTCCTGCGGGATCGAGCCGGGGCGCGTGGTGCAGTACAAGCCGCTTCTGGACGGGGCCATCGAGCAGGCGGCGCACAAGCCCGATTTCTGCGTGATCTTTCAGCGCGAGGAGGAGGTTGCCCATCTCGAACCGGGGCGCGATCTGGACTGGCACGCCTTTCAATACGGGGTCGAGCCCGCCGAATGCCTGCCGGTCGAGGGCAACCACCCGGCCTACATTCTCTACACCTCCGGCACCACCGGGCAGCCCAAGGGCGTGGTGCGCCACACCGCCGGGCATCTGGTGGCGCTCAACTGGACGATGAAGAACATCTATGACGTGAACCCCGGCGAGGTGTTCTGGGCGGCGTCGGATGTCGGCTGGGTCGTCGGGCACAGCTATATCTGCTACGGCCCGCTGATCCACGGCAACACCACCGTGGTGTTCGAGGGCAAGCCGGTGGGCACGCCCGATGCCGGCACGTTCTGGCGGGTGATCTCCGAGCACAAGGTACGCAGCTTCTTTACCGCGCCGACCGCGTTCCGCGCCATCAAGCGCGACGACCCGGACGCCAAGGAACTGCAGAAATACGACATTTCCTGCCTGCGCGCGCTCTACCTCGCCGGGGAACGGGCCGATCCCGACACGATCAACTGGGCAGCCGACAAGATGGGCGTGCCGGTCTATGACCACTGGTGGCAGACCGAGACAGGCTGGACCATCGCCGGCAACCCGGCGGGGATCGAACCGATGGAGGTGAAGGTCGGCTCGCCCACCGTGGCGATGCCGGGCTATGACGTGCAGATCCTCGACGAGGGCGGGCACGAGGTGCCGGCGGGCACGCTGGGTGCCATCGCGATCCGGCTGCCGCTGCCGCCGGGCACGCTGCCGACGCTGTGGAATGCCGAAGCGCGATTCCGCAAATCCTATCTGGAGCATTTCCCCGGCTATTACGAGACCGGCGATGCGGGCATGAAGGACGAGGACGGATACCTCTGGATCATGGCGCGCACCGATGACGTGATCAACGTCGCCGGGCATCGTCTCTCGACCGGCGCGATGGAGGAGGTGCTGGCCAGCCACCCCGATGTGGCCGAATGCGCCGTGATCGGGGCGAGCGACGCGCTCAAGGGGCAGGCGCCGGTGGGGTTCCTGTGTCTGACCAAGGGTGTCAACCGCAGCCATGACGAGATCGTGAAGGAATGTGTGGCGCTTGTACGCGATCAGATCGGACCGGTCGCGGCGTTCAAGCTCGCAGTCGTGGTGGACCGCTTGCCCAAGACCCGCTCGGGCAAGATCCTGCGCGCGATCATGGTGCGTATCGCCGACGGGCAGGACTACAAGATGCCCGCCACGATCGACGACCCGGCGATCCTTGACGAGATCAAGAGCGCCCTGCAAGGCATTGGTCTGGCGACGTAAGCGACGCGCCCATCTGTGGAAAAGGCCCTGCCCGGGATAGCCCGGGCAGGGCGCGCACCATGGCTGCTCAGGACGAGCGCGCGGTCAGGATCGTTACCGTCACGGGGCTGGGGACGAGACTGGTTACAGAGGCCGGATCGGCGGTCTTCCCACCCCGCTCCGGATACAGGACAATCCCCGCGACAATCAGGCTTCCAAGCAGAAGGATCCTGATGACATTCATTACCCGCATGACCGAGCCTCCTTTCGCCTGACATGGCACACCTGCGTGTTGCAGGCCAATCGTTCATGCGCAGGGCAGGGTGGGACAGGCAATATCGTGCCGATGATATGCGATAACACGGGGGTTTCCGCGGGCGTCGCGCGATCTACCTAGAGAAAATGAGTGGATCAATACGACTTGTAATTCTTGTGTTTCTTGCCTGTGTGATCTGTGCCATGCCCGATCCTTCCCGTGCCGGTGACAGCCCCGGCGGCTATGCGCCGCCGCCGCTCGACTCGTATCGGTTCTTTAGCGACCGGGTGATGGGCGGCGTCTCGACCGGGGCGGCGCGGGTGACGGGTTCCGAGGGGGCGCGGCATCTGGCCCTCACCGGATCGGTCAGCACCGAGAACCGGGGCGGTTTTATCCAGGCGCGAGCGGACATCGATGCGTCGTTCCCGGCGGAGGCGCGCGGCGTGGTGATCCGGGTGCGCGGCAACGGCCAGCGCTATTTCGTGCATCTGCGCACGCGCGGCACCATCCTGCCGTGGCAATATTACCAGGCCGGGTTCGAGACCACGCCGGCATGGCGCGAGGTGCGCCTGCCTTTCGTGGATTTTGCGTCCTCGGGAGCGTTCTTGCGCGACACGCCGCGCCCCGAGACTGTGACGAGCCTCGCCGTGGTCGCCTATGGCCGGGATCACGAGGCTGACGTGGCATTTCAGTGGATTGGTTTGTATTGATCTTTCTAGTTAAATATATCGGCGATTTCTGAGGATAAAAATGATTTTCAAGTTGATTTATGTAAATTGTTCGCGCAGGAGCCGTTCCTCAAGCCCGTGACCGGGATCGAACAGGATGCGGTGGCGGATATCGGTGCGCGAGCGGATTTCGACCCAGTTCACGCTTTCGACCCAGCGGCTATCGGCGTCGGCCATGACCGGGCGTTTGTCGGGGTCGATCACGTCGAAGCGTACGCAGGCGCGCTTGGGCAGGAGCGCGCCGCGCCAGCGCCGGGGGCGGAAGGCAGCCACCGCAGTGAGCGCCAGCACCTCCGAGCCGATCGGCAGAATCGGCCCGTGGGCGGAATAGTTGTAGGCGGTGGACCCGGCGGGCGTGGCCACCAGCGCGCCATCGCAGATGAGTTCCTCCAGCCGCAGCCGCCCGTCGATCGAGATGCGCAGCTTGGCCGCCTGTGGACCGGCGCGCAGCAGCGATACCTCGTTGATGGCGAGCGCCTCGTGCACCGTGCCGTCATTGGCCTCGGCGCGCATCGCGAGCGGGTTGATGATCTCTTCCTCGGCGCACGCGAGCCGCGCGGGCAGGTCGGTCTCGGTATAGTCGTTCATCAGAAAGCCGACGGTGCCGCGATTCATCCCGTAGACCGGCGTGTCGAGCGCCTGCGTGCGGTGCATCGTATGCAGCATGAATCCGTCGCCGCCCAGCGCCACGATCACGTCGGCCTGCCCCTCGGGCACGTTACCGAACCGCGCGACAAGAGCGGCGCGTGCGGTCTGCGCGCTGGGCACGTCGCTGGCGACAAAGGCGATCTTGCGGGGCATCCGGGCTCCTCGTGTCCTGGCCCGACGGATCGAAGCACAATTCACCGGGCAAGGCCAGCCATGCCGGTGAGGCGGGCGGATGTGTCGCTTTGCGATCTTTCCTTGGGACCCCCTTTCCGCTAGGTGGTCGCCAGAGTCATTTTCTGGCGGAGGACATGCCATGCCCCATGACGGACACCGGCCCGTGGCCGACAGCGGTTTCTTCACCGAGGCGCTGACCTCGCGCGATCCCGAGATCGCCCGCGCGATCGGGCAAGAGCTCGGGCGTCAGCGCGACGAGATCGAGCTCATCGCGTCCGAGAACATCGTCTCGGCGGCGGTGATGGAGGCGCAGGGCTCGGTGATGACCAACAAGTATGCCGAAGGGTATCCCGGTCGGCGCTATTACGGCGGCTGCCAGTTTGTCGACATCGCCGAGAACCTCGCCATCGCGCGGGCTTGCGAGCTTTTCGGCTGCGGCTTTGCCAATGTGCAGCCCAACTCGGGCAGCCAGGCCAACCAGGGTGTGTTCACCGCGCTGCTCAAGCCCGGCGACACCATCCTCGGCATGAGCCTCGACGCGGGCGGGCACCTGACCCATGGCGCGGCCCCCAACCAGTCGGGCAAGTGGTTCAACGCGGTGCAGTACGGCGTGCGCAAGCAGGACAACCTGATCGACTACGACCAGGTGCAGGCGCTGGCCAGCGAGCATCGGCCCAAGCTCATCATCGCCGGCGGCTCGGCCATCCCGCGTCGGATCGACTTTGCCAGGATGCGCGAGATCGCCGACAGCGTCGGCGCGTATCTGCATGTCGACATGGCGCATTTCGCAGGGTTGGTGGCGGCGGGCGAGCATCCCAGCCCGTTCCCGCACGCGCATGTGGCCACCACGACCACGCACAAGACGCTGCGCGGGCCGCGCGGCGGCATGATCCTCACCGATGACGAGGCGATCGCCAAGAAGGTCAACTCGGCCATCTTCCCCGGCATCCAGGGCGGGCCGCTGATGCATGTGATCGCCGCCAAGGCGGTCGCCTTCGGCGAGGCGCTGCGCCCGGAATTCAAGAGCTACATCAAGGCGGTGGTGGCCAATGCTCAGGCGCTGTCGGATCAGCTCATCAAGGGCGGGCTGGATACCGTGACGCATGGCACCGACACGCATGTCGTGCTGGTGGATCTGCGGCCCAAGGGCGTCAAGGGCAACGCCACCGAAAAGGCGCTGGGACGCGCGCATATCACCTGCAACAAGAACGGCGTGCCGTTCGACCCCGAAAAGCCCACGATCACGAGCGGCATCCGGCTGGGCAGCCCGGCGGGCACCACGCGCGGCTTTGCCGCGGCGGAATTCCGCCAGATCGCGGACTGGATCATCGAGGTGGTCGATGGCCTCGCCGCCAACGGCGAGGACGGCAACGCCGCGGTGGAAGAGAAGGTCAAGGCCGAGGTGGAGGCGCTCTGCGCACGGTTCCCGATCTATCCGAACCTGTGAGGCTATAAGCGGCGCGCGTCGGGGGCGATCTTCGGCTCTGGCGCGCGCCTTGTGCGGCCTCCCGGCGTCTCCGTGGTCGGGCCGAGCATGAGAGCCGGGACTGTTCACCTGTTGTGATACCTCTTGCCGCCCAATGCTACGCACGGTGTTTTTGGCCTGAAGGGGACGTTGACCTATCCGGTGATGAGCCGCGCGAGCGCCAGCCCGGGGGGCGGGTCATGCCGGAGGCATGCCTTCGGCATGACCGCTCGCGCGGCGGCGTGCAAGCACGCCTTGATTCCGGGCGGGGTGGGTGGCGAATGGCAGGTATAGGCCATTCGCGGTGCCCGCTTCACGCGCTCCGCGACCACCCCGGCCCGCCTCACTCGTCGAGCGCGCCGTGCACGGCCACGAGGTCGAGCTCGGCCCCCTGCGGCGCGATGGCGCTGTAGCTTTCGCGCACCCCGGCCTCTGACAACTCGCGCATCACGGTGAGCAGCGTGTTGGGCGCGTGCTCGTCGCACAGGTCGGCCATCTGCGCGACCTCGTCGCGCGCCACGGGCAGGGCGGCGTCGATGTCGGGCGCGCCGTAGACGTCGACGAAGTGCTGCGCGAGCGCGCGGATCACGGTCTCGGCCTCATCCGGCTCGACCTGCGTGACGGCGACGAAGGTGGTGCGGCCGAAGGTCTCGACCCCGAGCCAGCCATTGGCGAACGCCTGCCGCGCCTTGCCCACCAGATCGCCCTCGCCCCAGTTGGAGAACTCGAACCCGCCCGGGATGCACCATTCACCGGTGCGCGCGGGGCTGTGATAGACGCGCATGTCGCTCTCGTCGAAATGGATCGCGCGGGCCAGTTTCATGTGCCTGTCTCCAGCAGGGTGGTGAGCGGGACGAGCCGGGTGGCGTCGCCCACGCGCAGGAGCATACCGAAATCCTCGTCCACGCCAACCCATGTGCCGGTCTCGCCGGCGTGGGTGAGCGGCTCGCCCATGCCCCAGGCGAGGCCGCGCCACTCGGCGTGGAGGGGGCGGGGGCCTTCGTCCTCCCAGCGGGTGATCCACACCAGCGTGTGCCGCGCCCAGGCTTCGAGCAGCATCGCCGCGTCCACCTCGGCGCAGCCTTCCTCGGTGAGGGCGGTGTCGTCCGGGGTCTCGCCGGGGCGGTCGGTGCGGGGGGTGACGGGCACCTCAAGACCCACCACGAGCCAGCCGGGCAGGGCCGCCGGATCGGCACCCCCCGCCGCCACCCGCAACCGGCCGCAGCGCGCGCCGTTGACGCGGATGCCGCCGGCCCATTCGAGATGCACCGCCACCTCGGGGGGGGCCAGCGCGCCGAGTGCGTTCTGAAAGCCGATGCCGCAGGCGGGCAGCATCGCCATCGCGCGGCCCAAAGGCACCTCGGGCGCCATCACCAGCGCCGCCGACAGGTTGCTGTCGGCGACGTTGTGCACCACCAGCCCCGCGTCGCAACCGAGCGCGGCCATCGCGCGCGCCTTGTCGAAGGGCGCGATCGCGCCGCTGACGGCGAGCCCCGACATCAGCGGCGGGAAGGAAGGTGCGCTCATGCCACGCCGCGCGAGACGAGATCGCGCGCCACCTGCCGGAACGCCTGCGCCTGCGGGCTGTCGGGCCTGGTCACGACGATGGGCGCGCCGCCATCCGAGGCCACGCGGATATCGAGATGCAGCGGCACCTCGGACAGCAGCGGCACGCCCATCTTCCCGGCCTCGGCCTTGACGCCGCCATGGCCGAAGATGTGCTCTTCGTGTCCGCAATTTGAGCAGATATGCGTGCTCATGTTCTCGATCAGGCCCAGCACCGGCACCTTGAGCTGGGTAAACATGTCGATGCCCTTGCGCGCATCGAGAAGCGCCACGTCCTGCGGCGTCGAGACGATGATCGCGCCGTCGACCTCGGTCTTTTGCGCCAGCGTCATCGACACGTCGCCGGTGCCCGGCGGCAGATCGACGATCAGACAGTCGAGCGCGCCCCATTGCACCTGCATCAGCATCTGTTGCAGCGCGCCCATCAGCATCGGTCCGCGCCACACGACCGCCTGATCCTCGTTCACCATCAGGCCGATCGACATCATGGTGACGCCGTGATTCCTGAGCGGCAGGATGATCTTGCCATCGGGGCTCGCGGGGCGGCCCGAGACGCCCATCATCCGCGGCTGCGAGGGGCCGTAGACATCGGCGTCCAGCAGGCCCACCCGGCGCCCCTCGGCGGCGAGCGCGCAGGCGATATTGGCCGCGACGGTGGATTTGCCGACGCCCCCCTTTCCCGACGCGATGGCGATGATGTGATCGACACCGGGTACACGCTGCGGTCCCTTGGGCTCCGCCTTTTTCGCGGGCTTGAGGTCGGGCGGCTCCTTGGCCGAATGGGCGGTCAGCACCGCCGAGACGCTGCCCGCGCCCGCCGATCTGGCTGCCGCTTCGGCGGCGTCGCGGACCGGCTCGTAGGTCTTGGCCTTTGCGGGGTCGATCTCGAGGACGAAGCGGACCTCGTCACCCTCGACATTGAGCGCGCGCACCACGCCCGCCGCGACGATATCGGACCCGCTCACGGGGTCGGTGATCTGTTTCAGCGCCTCGAGGACGCCATCGCGTGTAGCTGCCACCTCAGTCCTGCCCCTTGATCTTTCCGGTCACCACGTGCTCGATATCGAGCCCCTCGACGGTGAGCACCACCTTTGCCTCGAATTCCTGCCCGGCGGTCGCGCCCTTTGCGCGCAGCCCCTCCTCGATGGCCTGCTGCGAGGTGACGCCCACCTGCTTGAGAAACTTTCGCATCGACATGTTGAATTCGTCGCTCATCGCGGTCTCCTTTCTTCTGATCGCTCGCTTGACGCGGATATAGTCCTGTTTCTACGCTCCGGTATGGCCCGGACCGACCTGATATCGGCGTGTCTGCGCATCACGCTTGGTGTCACGCTGTTGCTGGCGGTTTTGTGGCCGCTGGCGGCGCGCGCGGATGACAAGCGGTTCCGCCTTGCCGCCCCCGGGGCTCTGGCCGATAGCGGCCTGCTCGACTACCTCCTGCCGCGCTTCTCGCTCAAGACCGGGGTGCGGATCGAGGTGGTGGCACCGGAGGCCGGGGCCGACGCGGCGTTCACCACGACCGAGGGGCGCGAGGTGTTCGTGGGGGCAGGGCAGACATGGCGGCTGCGCCTCGACGGCGGGCATCCGGGGGCCGCGCGGTTCGCCGACTGGCTGACGTCGGAGATCGGGCAGCGCACGGTCACCAGCTACGAGGTGGATGGTGCCGCGCCCTTTTCCCTGCCCGAGGTGGCGGCGACGGAGGATGCGGCCCCCGAATTCGAGGGCGACGCCGAGAGGGGGGCGCGCGTTGCGCAGGCCAAGTGCGGGCGCTGTCATGTGGTCGATCCCGAGCGCCGCGGCGGCATCGGCTCGACCCCGTCCTTTCCGGTGCTGCGCACGCTGAGCGACTGGGACACGCGGTTCCAGAGTTTCTACGCGCTCAACCCGCACCCCGCCTTCACGCAGGTGCCCGGCGTGACCGAGGGATTCGCCAGCCACCTGCCACCCGCCATCGTGCCCATCGAGGTGAGCCCCGGCGAGATCGAGGCGATCCTCGCCTATGTGGCGGGGATCGCCCCCGCCGATCTGGGTGCGCCGTTGCAACTTCAGTGATCCTTGCGGTTCGGCGTCTGAACCTTGCGGTTCGACAGGTAATCCTCGGTGGTGCGCGGGCGCGGGCGCTCGGCCGAGGCGAAGGGATTGTCGGCCGAGTGGAACTGCGCGTTGATGCGGCAGTTCTCGCACATCTGGATCATGCGCGCGGCCTGTGACGTGCCGAACATGGAATGCTTGCCCGCGAGTTTCTCGGTGATCTTCTCGATGGTCGATTTCGAGCCGAAGAGCGTGCCGCATTCGATGCAGGCAAAGGGCTCTTCCTCGTTGAGCACCACCTGGCCGAGCGCGGCATCGGTGAGATTCATCCGCGGCTCCAGCGTGATCGCCTTTTCCGGGCAGATATTGGCGCAGAGGCCGCATTGCAGGCAGGCATCCTCCTGAAAGCGCAGTTGGGGCAGGTCCTCGTTGTCGAGAAGCGCGCCGGAGGGACAGAGCGACACGCATGAAAGACACAGCGTGCAGGCGTCGGTATCGACCACCACCGCGCCGTAGGGGGCGGCGGCGGGCAGGTCCAGAACCTCTGTTCCGGGGTTGAGCGCGCGGGCGGCGAGACGGGCCACCTGCCGACGGTTGCCCATCGGCAGCACCGGCTCGGCCAGCGGCGTGGAGGCGTCCGCATCGTAGAGTGCCTCGCAGAGCGCGTCGGGATCGGCGAGGTCCAGCAGGCGCACCGGGTGACCGCCCGCCATCGCCTGCGCCAGCGGGATTTCCTGGTCGGGCGCGTCGCGTTCGGTGGTGGGCGACAACAGCACCGTGACCTCGGCAAAGCCCGAGGCGAGGGCGGCGAGGATCTCGGCATGGCCAAAGCCCGAAAGCGCCGACACCTCCAGCGGGATCACATCGGCGGGCAGGCCGCGCCCGTGGCGCGCGGCGAGGCGGATCATCTCGGCACCATGGCTTGCGTCATGCACCAGAAGGCGCGGGGCCTCTCCGCCGGCGCGGCGGTAGGCCGAGGCCAGCGTCTGGATGCGCCGCAGGATCATGTCGGGCGGCGGCGCGTCGTAGCTGATCGCGCCCGAGGGGCAGCGCGCGGCGCAGGCCCCGCAGCCCGCGCAGACCATCGGATCGATGCTGACATGCTCTCCCGCAGGGCTGATCGCGCCGGTGGGGCAGATGTCGAGGCACTTGGTGCATCCGGTCTGCCCGGCGCGGGAATGCGCGCAGAGCAGCGGTTCGACCGCGACGTAGAGCGGCTTCTCGAAGGTGCCGGTAAGCTGCGAGGCGGCGAGGATCGCGTCGGCCACCGCCGTGAGACTGCCGGGATCGGCGCGCAGATAGCCCTCGCGCTTTTCCGGCGCGGGAAAGAGCGGGGTGCCGCCCGACAGGTCGAGGATAATGTCGCAGGTGGTTTCCGCCCCGTCGCGCGGCGCGGTCCATGAGAGTGCGCCGCGCCCGCCGGGATCGACCTGTCGCAGCGCGTCGAGCCGCAGGGTGAAGCCGCCGAGCGCGCCCTGTGCGGCGGTGACGCGCGCGCGGATGGTGTCAAAATCGCGGCTGTCGGGCGGGTCGCTGTCGTCGGTCAGCAGCACCGTGACCCCCAGCACAGGTGCCAGCCGTTTGGCGGCGGCGAGCGCCGCCTTGGCGCTGCCGATGATGAGGCACAGCCCCTCGGAGGTGACATCCAGGCTCTTGTCGGGGCGCGCGGGCAGGGTGGCCTCGGCTACCAGCGCGGACATTTTGGGCAGCAACGGGGCGGTATCGTCGGTCCACCCGGCGCGGTCGCGCAGGTCGAGGCACGCGGGCGCCTCGACGCCCAGATCGGCGGCGATCTCGTCGAAGACCCGCCGCTCCTGCGTGCAGCAGATGATCGGCTCGTCGTTCCCTTCGTCGGCGATGGCCCTGGCTGCCGCACCTGTTTCGGCGGTGCACAACGCGCTGTGCATCCGCGAGCAGGCGAGCCCGGTGGCCTGCGACAACCCTGTGGCGTCTATCGTCTGGGAGCCGGAACAGTCACATAATATCAAGTGCTTGGGCATGTTTCCCCCGGGCGTTGCGGTGTCGGGAAAGGCGCGTTTGGCGCGGATCAGGCCAAAGCTTAGGCATGATTCGAGGCTGTCGTAAACAGGCTTTCGAATCAGACGGTCCCGTCGTGAGCCGCGGATCCGGCGGGCTGACAAGCCTGATTGATTCCGTGTGTTTCCAGCGCCTTGTCATGCGGCGGCGCAGCATCTCTGCGTCGCGGCGGTCAAACTGTCCGATTCGCCACGGTTGGACGGGCTGCATGGTTCAAAATGTCCGGGATCGGCCCGCGGTAGACCTTTGCGCACAGAAAGTGCTTTGCGTGGTCAGAAAACTGCACCAATCTGGGGCGAGGCCAGCAAACGGGGATATCGCCAGCCGTGACCGCCACCATGCATGACAAGCAATTGCTTCTGCCCCTCGGGGTCGTCGTGCGGCGTGCGCCGGGGGTGACACGCTGGGCACCCTGGAGCTGGAAGGCCGTGGCGGTGCTGCCAGGCGCAGGGCCCGCCGATTGGCGCGAGATGCGCCGCGAGGGCGACGCGGTCGAGTATCACGCCGCCACGCTGACCCTCGATCTGCACCACACGCAAACCGAGGCCTATCTGGAGGCGCTGCGGGCGCGGGTGCCGTCGGTCTACGTGGTGATGCGCCCGGTCATGGCGGAGGCGGAGGCGATGCCCTTCGAGGTCACGCTGGTCACGGCCTCGCCGTTCGAGGCGCAGGATTATTGCGACACCGGCGAGGAGATGGTGGAGCGGGTGCCGATGCCCGAGGGGATGATCGCGCTCATCCGCGATTTCGTGGCGGCTCACCACGTTGCCGAGGAATTCAAGAAACGCAAACGCGATTGGGTGCGGGTGACCGGCTCCGAGGATGGCGTGGGCGACGCGCGCATCCCGCAGGAAACCGATGTCTACCGCGCGCCTGCCCGCGCCCGCAAGGAGAGGATGCATTGACACGCACCGTGACAGAGGCTGCCGATTTCTGGTCGCGCCGCAAGGCGCGGGTCGCCGCCGAGGATGCGGCAGAGGCGCGCGCCGCCGAGGCGCAGGTCGGGGCCGCGCAGGAGGCGGCGCTGGCCGAGAAGAGCGACGCGGAGATCTGCGAGGAACTGGGCCTGCCCGATCCCGACACGCTGGAGGCGGGTGGCGATTTCCGGGCCTTCATGGACCGCGCCGTTCCCGAGCGGCTGCGCCGTCGGGCGCTGCGCCGGCTGTGGCTGAGCAATCCGGCGCTCGCCAATCTCGACGGGATGGTGGATTACGGCGAGGATTTCACCGACAGCGCCTGCGTGATCGAGGGGATGCAGACCGCCTATCAGGTGGGCAAGGGGATGCTCGCCCATGTGCGGGAGATGGCCCGGCAGGCGGAGGCCGAGGCGGTGGCAGACGCCGGGGACGAGGCGCCCGGGTCGATGGCGCTGACGGAGGCGGAGGCCGAAGCGGAGCCCGAGGCGCAGGCAGCGCCCGAGGATGCGGCCGCGCCACCGGAGGGCGCGCCTGCCGAGGCTGTTGCACAGGCCGGGGACGACGCCCCGCCGCCACCGCGCCGCCGGATGCGATTTGACTTTGCCGGGGCGGACGGAGAGCAGGCATGACCAACCAAGAGGCCCTCATGGATACCACCGACGCCGCGCCATCCATCGCCGAGGAGGACGGCCTGCGCGCCGATCTCTACGATTTCCTCGGCGCGCTTCTGGCGCGTCCCGCCGATGCCGATCTGCTTGGGCGGACCGCCGCGCTGACCGGCGACGACACGGCGATGGGACAGGCGGTCAGCGCGCTGGCGCGGGTGGCGGGCGTGAGCACGCCGCGCGCCGTGGAATCGGAGTTCAACGCGCTGTTCATCGGGCTGGGGCGGGGCGAATTGCTGCCTTATGCCAGCTACTATCTCACCGGCTTTCTCAACGAGAAGCCGCTGGCCACCCTGCGCCGCGACATGGCCGCGCGCGGCATGCGGCGGGCGGAAAACGTCTACGAGCCCGAGGACAACATCGCCTCGCTGATGGAGATGATGGCGGGGCTGATCCGTGGCCGCTTTGGTGCGCCGGGCAGCCTCGAAGACCAGCGGACGTTCTTCGCGCGTCACATCGGCCCCTGGGCGGGGCACTTTTTCACGGATCTGG
The DNA here is from genome assembly GCF_042430665.1 of Roseovarius ramblicola. Taxonomy (NCBI): domain Bacteria; kingdom Pseudomonadati; phylum Pseudomonadota; class Alphaproteobacteria; order Rhodobacterales; family Roseobacteraceae; genus Roseovarius; species Roseovarius ramblicola. The sequence continues at coordinate 55,478 of NZ_JBHMEC010000012.1, forward strand.
AGGGTGCTCAGTCCTCGGTTCTCTATGCCTCGGTCGGCGCGCTCGGCCGGGTGTTCATGGAAATCGAGACCGAGGGCTTTCGGATGAGCGGGGCGTGAGCCGCGCAGCAACCGGCGGCGTGTGCCGCCATCAATCGAGGGGAGGAACCCTAGAATGACACGGAAACCCGAGGAGGCCACAAGCCGCCGCGATTTCCTCCGGCTCGCCGCCACCGGCGCGCCCGTTGTCGCGGCGGCCACCGCCGTGACCGGCGCGCAGGCCGAGGCCGCAGAGCCCGACCTCGCATCCGAGCGGATGCAGGACACCGCGCATACCCGCGCCTATTACGACAGCGCCCGGTTCTGAGACCCGGACGCCGTCATCCACCGCCGACGACTGGTTGCGTGACGCCCGACTGTCAGCGGAAACCGCAGTACCCAGCCTGAATCCAGGCCCAGGGAGGAGAGAGAAACATGCTTAGGAAAAAGACCAACGGGGTTGCGCGACGCCCCCAGCGGACCAGTATCCTGTCCGAGGTCGGCGGCAAATCCGTCGATCGCCGCGCGTTCCTGCGCGGCAGCGGCCTGGCCATCGGTGGCCTTGCCGCGATGGGGGCGATGGGGGGCACCGTCACCCGCGCCAACGCCCAGAGCGCCGCCAAAGAGGCGGTGAAGACGGTGAAATCCGTCTGCACGCACTGCTCGGTCGGCTGCACCGTGGTGGCAGAGGTGCAGGATGGCGTCTGGACGGGCCAGGAGCCCGGCTGGGACAGCCCCTTCAACCTCGGTGCGCATTGCGCCAAGGGCGCATCGGTGCGCGAGCACGCGCATGGCGAGCGCCGCCTCAAGTACCCGATGAAGAAAGAGGGCGGCGAGTGGAAGCGCATTAGCTGGGAGCAGGCGATCAACGAGATCGGCGACGGCATGATGCAGATCCGCGAGGAGAGCGGGCCTGACAGCGTCTACTGGCTCGGCTCGGCCAAGCACAACAACGAACAGTCCTACCTGTTCCGCAAGTTCGCCGCCTACTGGGGCACCAACAACGTCGACCACCAGGCGCGCATCTGTCACTCGACCACCGTTGCGGGCGTTGCCAATACATGGGGCTACGGCGCCATGACCAACAGCTACAACGACATCCACAATTCCAGGGCCATCTTCATCATCGGCGGCAACCCGGCGGAGGCCCACCCCGTCAGCCTGTTGCACGTCCTCAAGGCCAAGGAAGAGAACAACGCGCCGCTCATCGTCTGCGACCCGCGTTTCACCCGCACGGCGGCCCATGCCGACGAATACGTGCGCTTCCGTCCCGGCACCGACGTGGCGCTGGTCTGGGGCATCCTGTGGCACATCTTCGAGAACGGCTGGGAGGACAAGGAATTCATCCGCACCCGTGTCTGGGGGATGGACCAGATCCGCGATGAGGTGAAGCAGTGGACGCCCGAGGAGGTCGAGCGCGTGACCGGCACGCCGGGCTCGCAGCTACGCCGCGTGGCGCGCACATTGGCCAACAGCCGTCCCGGCACCGTGATCTGGTGCATGGGCGGCACCCAGCACACCAACGGCAACAACAACACCCGTGCCTATTGCGTGCTTCAGCTTGCGCTGGGCAACATGGGCCGCGAGGGTGGCGGAACCAACATCTTCCGCGGCCATGACAACGTGCAGGGCGCGACGGACCTCGGTGTCCTCAGCCACACGCTGCCCGCCTATTACGGCCTGAGCAAGGGCGCGTGGGCCCACTGGGCGCGCGTCTGGGGCGAAGACCCCGAGTGGCTGGCCGGGCAGTTTGCCACCGTCACCGACAAGGACGGCAAGGAGAAATCGCTCCAGAACCTCTCCGGCATCCCGGTGAGCCGCTGGATCGACGGTGTGCTCGAAGACCCCGAGAACATGGACAACCCGAACAAGGTGCGCGCCATGGTGCTCTGGGGCCACGCGCCCAACAGCCAGACCCGTGGCAAGGAAATGAAGACCGCGATGGAACAGCTCGACATGCTGGTGGTGGTCGATCCTTACCCGACGGTCTCGGCGGTGATGCATGACCGCACCGACGGCGTCTACCTGCTGCCCGCGTGCACGCAGTTCGAGACCTACGGCTCGGTCACCGCGTCCAACCGCTCGCTGCAATGGCGCGAGAAGGTGGTCGATCCGCTCTTCGAGTCGAAGCCCGATCACGAAATCATCGGGATGTTCGCCCAAAAGTTCGGCTTCCACGACCGGTTCTTCCGCAACATCGCCATCGAGGATGACGGCGTGACCCCGAATATCGAGGACACGCTGCGCGAGATCAACCGCGGCACCTGGACGATCGGCTATACCGGACAGTCGCCCGAGCGCCTGCGGATGCACATGGCCAATCAGCACACCTTCGACCGCACCACCTTGCGGGCAGTCGGCGGACCCGCCGATGGCGAGACCTACGGCCTGCCCTGGCCGTGCTGGGGCACGCCGGAGATGAAGCATCCCGGCACCCATGTGCTCTATGACATGTCCAAGCCGGTGAGCGAGGGTGGTCTGACCTTCCGCGCGCGCTTTGGCGTCGAGCGGGACGGTGACAACCTCCTGGCCGAGGGCGTTTATTCGGTGGGCTCCGATATCCAGGACGGGTATCCGGAATTCACCATGCAGATGCTCATGGATCTGGGCTGGGACGGCGAGCTCACCGATGACGAGCGCGCCGCCATCGACGCCGTCGCGGGGGCGGGCACCAACTGGAAGACCGACCTTTCGGGCGGTATCCAGCGGGTGGCCATCGCCCATGAATGCGCACCCTTCGGCAATGCCAAGGCGCGCGCGGTGGTCTGGACCTTCCCCGACCCGGTGCCGCTGCACCGCGAGCCGCTCTATACCCCGCGGCGCGACCTGGTGGCGGATTACCCGACCTACGAGGACCGGCACGCCTACCGGCTGCCCACCCTTTATGCCTCGATCCAGAAGAACGACTTCTCGAAGGACTATCCGATCATCCTCACCTCCGGCCGGCTGGTCGAGTACGAGGGCGGCGGCGACGAGACGCGCTCCAACCCGTGGCTCGCCGAGTTGCAGCAGGACATGTTCGTCGAGGTCAATCCGCGCGATGCCAACGATCTCGGCATTCGCGACGGCGAACAGGTCTGGGTCGAGGGTGCCGAGGGTGCCAAGGTCAAGGTCATGGCGATGGTCACCGAACGGGTGGGCGCGGGCGTGGCCTTCATGCCGTTCCACTTCGGCGGCCATTTCGAGGGGCGCGACCTGCGGGAGAACTATCCCGACGGGGCCGACCCTTACGTGCTGGGCGAGGCCAGCAACACCGCCCAGACCTATGGGTATGACAGCGTGACCCAGATGCAGGAGACCAAGGCGACTCTCTGCAAGATCATGCCAGCGTAAGGAGATAGAGACATGGCAAGAGCAAAGTTTCTGTGCGACGCCGAACGCTGCATCGAATGCAACGCCTGCGTCACGGCCTGCAAGAACGAGCACGAGGTGCCGTGGGGGATCAACCGCCGCAAGGTGGTGACGATCAACGACGGCACACCGGGCGAACGCTCGATCTCGGTGGCCTGCATGCACTGTTCCGACGCGCCGTGCATGGCCGTCTGTCCGGTGGACTGCTTCTACCAGGACGAGGAAGGCGTGGTGCTCCACTCCAAGGACCTGTGCATTGGCTGCGGCTATTGCTTCTACGCGTGCCCGTTCGGTGCGCCGCAATTCCCGCAGGCGGGCAATTTCGGGTCCCGCGGCAAGATGGACAAGTGCACCTTCTGCAAGGGCGGACCGGAAGAGAACCACAGCCAGGCCGAGTTCCAGAAGTACGGGCGCAACCGGATCGCCGAGGGCAAGCTGCCCATCTGCGCCGAGATGTGCTCGACCAAGGCGCTTCTGGCGGGCGACGGCGATGTCGTCTCGAGCATCTACCGCGAACGCGTTGTGGCGCGCGGCTTCGGCTCGGGTGCCTGGGGCTGGGGCAGCGCCTACGGCCAGCAAGGCGGCTGAACGCCGTCACAGACCGACCGGGCCATGGCCCGGTCGGTCTCCGATGCCGGATGTCGCGGAGACGTCCGGTATCGGAAACTTTCAAAGTTTCCGATCCGATTTCCTTTGAGGAAATCGGCATCTCATAAAATGATCGAGGATATCATGCGCGCATTTCTCAGCATGGCTCTGTGTTTCCTGCTCGCCCTGCCCGCCGTGGCGCAGACCACGCCCGAGCCGTCGGGCTCCGATCGCGCCGCAACCGGCGGGGCGCAGACGCTCGAAGACATTCTGGCCCGGCAGCGCGGCGAAATCGTCGACGACTCGTTTCGTCGCAATGCCACAGGCGGCGACGATGCGGCGGGCATGGCCGGCCAGTTGGGGACGCTTGGCGGTGCCTCTGACGCCGAGGTCTGGCGCGCGCTGCGCTATGGGCTTGATGACGTCAAGGTGTCCTCGGGCGGACCGGAGGCCCGCGTGCTCATTCAAGACGGGGGCATGTCCTGGCTGGCGTTTCGCAAGGGACCGCTCGCCACCTACGGGGCCTGGCTACTCGGGGGCACGCTGGCGCTGCTGGCGGTCTTTTTCCTCATTCGTGGCAGGATCCGCATCGATGGCGAGAAGACCGGGCGCACCGTCACCCGCTTTCAGGCTGTCGAACGCTTCGGTCACTGGCTGATGGCGGGGTCGTTCGTGGTGCTGGCGATCACCGGGCTGCTGGTGCTGTTCGGCCGCATGGTCATCATCCCGCTGCTGGGGCACGAGGCGTTCTCGACCATCGCGGTTGGCTCCAAATGGGGGCATAACAACATTTCCTGGGCCTTCATGCTGGGGCTGGTGATGGTGTTCGTCATGTGGGTGCTCCACAACCTGCCCAACCGCACCGATCTCAAATGGCTCGCCGTGGGCGGCGGAATCTTCAGCAAGGGGGTGCACCCACCTGCGAAAAAGTTCAACGCGGGGCAAAAGCTCATCTTCTGGGCGGTGATCGTGCTGGGCGCGTCGATCTCGGCTTCGGGGCTGTCGCTACTGTTCCCGTTCGAGCTGCCGATGTTCGCCAAGACATTCCAGATTCTCAACGAGACCGGGCTGCCGCAGGCGGTGGGCTATGGTGTCCTGCCCGAAATGCTGGCCCCGCACGAGGAGATGCAGCTTGCAACGCTGTGGCACACGATCGTGGCCTTCCTGCTGATCGCCATCATCCTCGCGCATATCTATATCGGCTCGCTCGGCATGGAGGGCGCGTTCGACGCCATGGGCACGGGCGAGGTCGAGGAGCAATGGGCGCGCGAGCATCACGGGTTGTGGCTCGAGGAGTTGCAGGAAAAGGGCCACGCGCCCGCGCCCGACAAGGCCACCCGCCCGGCCGAGTAGGCCCATGCGGACGCTGATCGCCGGATTGTGGCTGATGGCCGCGGTGCCCGCGGCGGCGCAGGAATTCACCACGCTCAAGGGGCATGGCGGGCCTGTTATGGGGCTGACCGTTTTGCCCGATGGCGCGGTGGCCTCGGCCAGTTTCGACAACTCGGTGGGGCTGTGGGAGGGGCGCACGCCCCGCTGGCTGGAAGGGCATGACGCGGCGGTGATCGCGGTGACGCCACTGGGCGACGGGCGGATTGCGTCGGGCGGCGACGATTTCGACGTGATCGTCTGGGACAGGGAGACGGGCGAGCACCGTCGCCTCGATGGCCACAAGGGCAAGGTGGCGGGGCTCGCGGTAACGCCCGACGGAGCGTGGATCGCCTCGGCAAGCTGGGATGGCACCATCGGGCTCTGGCCCGTGGCGGCGGGGGCGGCGCAGGTTCTCAGGGGGCATGACGGGCCGGTGACAGACGTGGCTTTTGGCCCCGATGGCGCGCGGCTCTATTCCGCCTCCGCCGACGGCACGCTGCGCGTCTGGGACTGGCAGGACGCGGGCGCGCCGCCGCGGGTGATGCTGGATCAGGGCTTTGGCATCAACAAGCTGGTGGTGGGGCCGGAGGCGGGGTGGATCGCCTATGGCGCGGTGGACGGCGCGACGCGGGTGATCGCGCCCGACACGGGCCGCGAGATCGCCGATTTCACCCTCGACCGGCGGCCCGTGCTGGCGCTCGCGCATCATGCGGAGAGCGGCCAGATCGCCGTCGGGGACGGGCAGGGCCATATCATGGTGATCGACACGCGCGACTGGTCCATCGCCCGCGATTTCAAGGCAATGGCGCGCGGCCCGGTCTGGGCGCTGTCGTTTTCGCCGGACGGGGGCACGCTCTATGCCGGGGGGCTCTCGGAGGTGGTCTATGGCTGGCCGGTGACCATGCTCGACACGTTCGACCCGGCGGGCGGGACCGGGCACAGCTTCTTGCGCGCGCCCGAGGAGATGGAGAACGGCGAGCGCCAGTTCATGCGCAAATGCTCGATTTGCCACGCGCTGACACCGCCGCCCTCGCGCAAGGCGGGGCCGAGCCTTCACGGTCTGTTCGGCAGGCCCGCGGGCAGCGTGCCGGGCTATCCCTACTCGCCTGTCCTGTCCGGATCGGATATCGTCTGGACGGAAGAGACCATCGACGCACTGTTCGACCTCGGCCCCGACCACTATATTCCCGGCAGCAAGATGCCGATGCAGCGCATCACCGCCGCGCAGGACCGCGACGACCTTGTCGATTACCTGCGCCGCGCCACCCGATGAGAGGAGAAGCGATCCGATGAAAGCGATGCTAGCCGCCTTCGTGGCCTGCGGGGTGATCGCCGCCGCAGCACCCATGGTGCTCAGGGAACTGGGCTATACCGTCGAGGCGACACGCGCCGGCGACAATGTCAGGCTCGGCGACACGACCGAATGAACCCGCGCGCCGCCGCCCGCACCGAGCCCCCCCGCGACGATTATGGCGAGAGCCTCGCGCGGGCGGCGATCCTCGTGGTCGATGACGAGCCGGGGATGCGCAATTTCCTGACCAGGACGCTCGGCCCCCGCTGCCGCCATTTCGAGCTTGCGCGCTCCTGTTCCGAGGCGGGGGACATCCTCGACCAGGTGCATTTCGACCTCGTGATCCTCGACAATGCGATGCCCGACAAGACCGGGCTCGACTGGCTGGAGGAACAGCGCCGGGTGGGGCTGTTCGCCGAGACCATCCTGATCACGGCCAGTGCCGATCTCGACACCGCGATCAAGGCGCTGCGCGCCGGTGTCAGCGATTTCGTACTCAAACCGTTCTGTGCCAACCAGATTCTCAATTCGGTCGCGCATGCGCTCGACCGCAAGTATCTGGCGCGCGACAACTATCTGTTGCGCCATGAGCTGTCGGGCGGGGGCGGCACCGCGCGCGGGCGGCTTCTGGGCAATTCACAGGCGATCCGCGCGGTGCGGGATCTGCTGGCACGGTTGGCACCGATGCCCACACCGGTGCTGTTCACCGGACCGAGCGGCACCGGCAAGGAGGTGGCGGCGCGCACGCTCCACGCTTTGTCGGAGCGCGCCGACAAGCCGTTTGTCGCAATCAACTGCGCGACGTTTTCCGAGACGCATATCGCCGAGGAACTGTTCGGCGTGATCGAGGATGGCACGCGGCGCAAGGACGGACTGCTGTTCCATGCCGAGGGCGGTACGCTGCTGCTCGACGAGGTGGCGCAGCTTCCGGCACCGGTGCAGGCGGCGTTGCTGCGGGTGCTGGAGGACCGGCGCGTCAGGTCCATAGGCTCGGAACGCGAGGTGCCGCTCGATCTGCGGTTCCTGTTTGCCACCAATGCCGATCTGGAAGCCGAGGTGACGGCGGGGCGGTTCCGTGATGACCTTTACCATCGGATCAACATCGTCAATGTGGCGATGCCCTGCCTGCGCGACCGCAAGGAGGACATCGCGGAGCTGGCCGCGCTGTTCATGAGTGAATTCGTCACCACGCTGGGGATGCCCGCGCTGGAGCTCAACGACGAGGTGCTCCTGAAGCTCAGCCGCTATGACTGGCCCGGCAACGTGCGGGAATTGCGCAATCTTATCGAGCGGTCGGTGATCCTCGGGCAGTTTCCGGCGGAATTCGAGGGGCAGGGCCGGGTGAGCGGCGTGCAGGCCATCGAGACGCTGGAGATGGTCGAGCAGCGCCACATCCTGGCGGTGCTGGACGCCTGCGGCGGCAACCGCGCCGAAGCCGCGCGGCGGCTTGGCGTGGCGCGCAAGACGGTGGACCGCAAATGCGCGGCCTGGGGGGTGTGAAACCGGGCCGGCCCTGGGCGAGCCGCCAGGTCCGCCGTTCAGTCCGTTTCGCCCGGCACCGCGGCGCGGTAGAGGTGCCAGGTGGCGTGGCCGAGGACCGGCAGCACGATCACCAGACCGAGGAACAGCGGCAGCGTGCCCAAGAGCATCGCGACCGCCACGATCAGCCCCCAGGTGGCGGAAACCCTTGGGTTTTCCCGGACCACCCGGAGCGAGGTAAGCACCGCTACCATGACGCCCGCACGGCGGTCGATCAGCATGGGAAAGGCGGTGAGGCTGAGGGCGAGGGTCAGCGCGGCGAAGACCGCGCCGACGCCCAGGCCCAGCACGGTCATTACCCAGCCCGGGCCGGTGGTCAGCACGTCCGACAGGAAGCCGCCGATGGAGGCGGGCGGCTGCGGCCCGAGGGTGACGTTGTAGATCACGCTGGCGGCGAACATCCACGCCAGGAACAGCCCCATCAGCACCGCGCCGAGCACGATCACCGGCACGATAACCGGTGCGCGGATCACCGAAAACGCCGCGCCCCAGCCCGCCTTGCCGGTGGCCTCGCGCTGGCGGCTCATCTCGTAGAGGCCGGTGGCCACCACCGGCCCGAGTAGCGTAAACCCTGCTGCCAAAGGGAAAAACATCGGCAGGCGCGCCATGTGGAAGGCGGTGAGCGCCAGCACGATGCCGATGATAGGGTAGATCAGGATGAGAAAGATGACGTCGCTGCGCAGGGCGCCGAAATCCTCGATGCCGCGGCGCAGCGCGGTGCGCAGGTCCGCATTGGTCAGGCGGCGCACCTCGGGCGGGGCGTCGGTGTGGCCGCGCAGGGCCTCGGTCGCCTCGGCGGCGGTTCTCCCCGCCCCGAAGGTGGCTTCGGCGGCCCAACTGAGCGGGTTTCCGATGGTTCGCGTCATGGTGTCCTCCACTTGTCTGCACAACGTCGGTATTGCGTCGGTATTGCGTCGGTCCGCCGGGCAAGGGTAACACGGCAGCCGTTTTCCTCATACTCACGATCCGGCGACGCCTGAGTCTCCGGCGCGCGAGTCTCCGGCGCGCGCGCAGGGCCGGGCTTTCACCTTGCGGGTCCGCGCGGGGCGCGGCATGGATCGGCGCGGAGCACCTGACGCATGGGAGGCGGCGATGGCATTCTCGACGGTAACGGAGCGGCTGACGGGCCTCGGCGGCGCGAAATGGCGGGTGCACGAGCGCGCCGGTGACATGGCGCGCGACGGGCGCGACGTCATCCGGCTGACCATCGGCGAGCCGGACACCGCCGCGCCGCCCGCGCTCATCGAGGACACCGCCGCGGCGCTGGCGGCGGGGCGCACGGCCTATTCGAGCGGGCGGGGCGAGGCGGGGCTGCGCGCGGCGCTGGCGGCACAGTACACCGCGCGGCGGGGCCGCGAGTTCACCCCCGATCAGGTGATTTGCCTGCCGGGCACGCAGACCGCGCTCTTTGCCGTGATGGCGGCGCTGGTCGAGGCAGGCGACGAGGTGCTGACGGGCGACCCGATGTATGCCACCTACGAGGGCGTGATCCGCGCCACGGGGGCGGACATGGTGCCGGTACCGCTGCGCCCCGAACGCGGATTTCGGATGGATGCGGGCGATCTCGCCGCGCGCATCACCCCGCGCAGCCGGGTGATCCTGCTCAACACCCCGCACAACCCGACCGGCGCGGTGCTCAGGCGAGAGGACATCGCGGGCATCGGCGCGGTGGCGCGCGCGCATGACCTTTGGATCGTGGTGGACGAGGTCTATGAAGAGCTGGTGTTCGACGGCGTCGCGTTCGCCTCGCCGCTGGCCGATCCGGCGCTGGCCGACCGGGTGATCGCGGTGTCGTCGATCTCCAAGAGCCATGCGGCGCCGGGGCTGCGCAGCGGCTGGTGCGTCGGGCCGCGGGCGTTCATCGAGGCGCTGCTGCCGCTGGCCGAGGTGATGCTGTTCGGCAATCAGCCGTTCATCGCCGACGCCACCGAGGCGGCGATCCGGCGCGGATCGGAGGTGGCACCGGGGATGCGGGCGCGGTTCGACGCGCGCGCCCGCGCGCTCAAGCGGGTGCTGGAGGCCGACAGCGGCCTGCGCGTGCACCGCCCCGAGGCGGGGATGTTCGCCATGGTCGAGGTGTCGGCCACGGGGATGAGCGGGGCCGGGTGGGCGGACGATCTGCTGGAGCGGACCGGCGTGGCGGTGATGCCCGGCGCGGCCTTTGGCCAGACGCTCGAATCATGGGTGCGGGTGGCGCTGACGGTGGAGGATGACCGACTCATGGAGGCCGCCGCGCGGATGGCGGATCATGCGCGGATTTTCGCGTAAGATAGCTGAGATGCCGGTATTTTTCCGGTTGCGCCGCGCGACTCGCCCATCCTGTCCGAAAGGTGTGTGGTATCTGCGCCACAATCGCGACGGGATGCGTGCGGGGGCCCGGGGGCTTCGTTGACACCCGGGGGGGGATTGGCGCATTCCATCCTCAAGCCGTGTCAATGACTGGTGCGGCGGAAATGAAAACCTGCTTGATAGGAGGGACACCCTTGAAAAAGCATCTTCTGAGCACCAGCGCGATCGCACTTGGCGTCGCCATGGCTGCACCCGCATCGGCCGCCGAATGGGACGTGAGCTGGGGCGGCTTCGCCAACGTCCACGTTGGCGCCGTCAGCATTGACGACGACACGTCCACGTCCGATTGGGACGGCGTCGATGTCTACACCAACGCTGAAATCATCTTTTCGCCGTCGGTGACGCTCGATAATGGCATGACCTTCGGCTACAGCGTTCAGATGGAAGCGATGAACGGCTTCAGCATCGACGAATCGTACATGACCATTTCGAGCGACACGCTCGGCAAGGTGGTTCTCGGTTCCGAGAACTCGGCCGGTTACGCCCTGATGGGCTCGGTCTACACGCCGCACCCGTCCTCGATGGCGATCAACTCGCGCTCGACCTCGGCCTTCATCCCGGTGACCGGCTCGACCGGCTTCCGTCAGGCCGGCCTGTCGTCGCTGACCGAAGTCGCTGGCAACAACGACGTGCAGCGCATCACCTACTTCACGCCGTCCTTCAACGGCCTGACCCTCGGTGTGTCCTACGCGGCGACCGACAAGGGCAACGCCAGCAACAACTTTGGCGTGGACCGTGACGCGGGTGGCGACGTTGTCGACATCTTCGACATCGGCGCCAAGTACAGCCAGTCGTTCAACGGCGTCGATATCGGCTTGGCGGCGCGCTGGGGCACGGGCGACCGGAATGCGACTGCTGCCTCGGCGGCCACCTGCCTTGAAGGCACTCCGAGCAGCACGGCACATGTCTACCTTGCGTCTGATGGCGACTGTTCCAGTGGCGATATTACGCTGGAAGAAGGCACGACAGCCGACGCCGGTGGCGATCCCACCACTTGGGCCGTCGGCGGCACCATCGGTGTCAGCGGCTTCACCTTCGGTGCGACCTATGCCGAGAACAACGATGACCGGGCCGGCGACATCAACGACCAGAAGGGCTACAGCTTTGGTGCTAGCTACGATCTGGCCGGTCCTTGGTCGGTCGGGGCCACCATGTACCACGGTGAAGAAGAGACCGCCGGTCGGGACAACGAGTACAAGGCCTATCAGGTCGGCGCGCGGCGCAGCCTTGGGACCGGTGTGTCCTGGGACATCTACTATGTTCATCAGGAAACCCAGAACTCTGCTGGCACCGAGATCGAGGGCGACCTCTTCGGGACCGCGGTCAACCTGAGCTTCTGATCCGGGTGATCTGAAAAGACCGGCGGCGGGGGGTGACATTGCCCCCCGCCGCTTTTATTTGTCCGGGGGAAATTTGCGCAGCCCGGAAAACGGACGGTCCGAAGAATGAAGAATAGCATCGTCTGGATGGCGTCCTACCCGAAATCGGGCAATACATGGACGCGGATTTTCCTCGCCAACTATCTTGCCAACGCGCGCGAACCGGTGCCGATCAATCAGGCGCACCGCGTGGCGCTCGGCGATTCGGTCACCAAGATGTACCGGATGGTGGCGGGCGGCGCGCTCGACGTGAGCGATATCGACCGGACCCTGCGGCTGCGCCCGCGTGTGCTGCGCGGGATCGTGGCCAACAACGCCGATATCAACCTGGTCAAGACGCATAACGCCCGGGTGGTGGCGCGGGGCGTGCAACTGATCCCCGAGAACGTCACGCGCTCGGCCATCTACATCATGCGCAACCCGCTCGACATGGTGCTGTCTTATGCGCGGCATTACGGGATGACGCTGGAAAAGGCGGTCGAGACCGTCTGCCACCCCGACAACGCCAACCCGCCCGACGAGGTGACGGTGGCGCAGTTCATGAACACCTGGTCCGAGCATGTGCGAAGCTGGACCGGCAAGTCGGAATATCCGGTGCTGGTGCTGCGCTACGAGGACATGCTGGCCGACCCGCGCACCGCCTTTGCGCGGGTGGTGCAGCATCTGGGCATGCCGCTCGATATGGAGCGGCTCGACCGGGCGATCCTGTTTTCCAGCTTCGAGGAGCTGTCGGAGCAGGAGAAAAAGCAGGGTTTCGTCGAAAAATCGGAGCACACCGAGCGGTTCTTTGCCAAGGGGCAGAAGGATCAGTGGAAGACCGACCTGCCCGCGCGGCTGGTAAAGAAGATGAAGCACGCGCATCGCAAGGTGATGAAACAATTCGGGTATCTGGAATGACCGATCTGCGGCGAATCATCTGGCTGGCGAGCTATCCGAAATCCGGCAACACCTGGATGCGGTCGCTGCTGGCGCATTACTTCATGCCCAAGGGGCAGGCGCCGGACATCAACCATCTCAGCCAGTTCACCACCGGTGACATCCGGCAGGATTTCTTTGACCGGGCGGCGGGGCGGCCGTTTCGCGGCAGCACCTACGAGGAGTGGATGGCGGTGCGGCCCACCGCGCTGCGGATGATCGCGGCGTCCAAGCCCACCCACCATTTCGTCAAGACCCATTGCCAGCCGGTCCGCATCCTGGGCCGCGACGTGATCCCCGCCGAGGTGACGGCGGCGGCGATCTACATGCTGCGCAACCCGTTCGACCTTGCGCCATCGTTCGCGCGGCATCAGGATTGCGATCTCGACACCGCGATCACCCGGATGATGGACCCGGACATGAGCAGCGGCACCGAGACCGGTATCTTCGAGGCGCTGGGGCGGTGGGACGAGCACGTCACCACATGGACGACCGCGCCGGGGCTGCCGCGCCACGTGATCCGCTACGAGGACATGCTGCACCAGAGCGAGCGCGAGATGACCCGCCTGCTGGAGACATTCCTGCGGGTGAAGCTGGACAAGGCGCAGCTTGACTACGCGCTGCGCCAGACCAGCTTTGACCAGCTCAAGAAACAGGAGAGCGAGGAAGGGTTCCGCGAGCGGCCGCCGCACATGCAATCTTTCTTTGCGCGCGGGCAGGCCGGGGTGTGGCGCGACGACCTGACCCCGGCGCAGGTCGGCCGCATCCGCGAGGGTTTCCTGCCGGTGCTGGAGAAATGGTATCCCGAGATGCTGGAAGAGACCGCCGAATTCGCCGGCGCGGCGTAACAGCCGGATTTGCCATTCCGGCGCACGATCCCCATGTCCGGGGGACACGGGGATGACGAAGGAGGTTCCGATGATCCGATCCGCGATGACGCTTGCCACGGTCGGCCTGCTGGCGGCCTGCGCGACCGCGAGCATGACCACGCAGCCGCAGGCCGTGGCCCGGCTGGGGGCAGATCCGGTGCTGGCGGGCGGCAGCTATGACAGCGGCGGCGGCATCACCGTGGCCGTCGATCTGCGCGAGCGCGACGGGCGCACGATGGTCTGCGGCGTCTGGGCCGAGAGCGTGCATCAATCCATCCTGACCAAGCACAAGACGAAGGGCGTGCTCGATACCGGTTCGGTCGCGCTCGGCGGCGAGACGATCCTGCGGGGGCTGCGTTTCCTGGCCGAGGTGCCGCCGATGGCCGGTTACGGCGGGCAGCAGGCGCATTGCGCGGTGACGCAGCGGCCGTGGCAGCCGGGCGACGACGCGCGCCGCGCGCAGGTCCACATTCCGCGGCAGGTGGTGCATGTCGAGGATGACGAATACGGCGGGACCTTTGCCGTGTGGTTCAAGCCGACCGGGCCCGGCGCGGGCGGGATCTGAGCCGGGCCGACGATTGGCGACGGGCAGGGGGCTGACGCGGGCGTTCGTCCCCGCATCGCGCCGAACAAGGCGCGCTTGCTCGCCGCCGCGCGATCGGCTGGTGTTGGCGCAAAGGTCCGTTTTCAATCGGAAATCCCGGAAATAAGGCGCCGCAGATCAGCCGGTGAGCCGCCATCCCGCGGGCCGGCGCCCGAGTGGATGGAGCGTACCCGCGTTTGTTCGCGGTCACGCGACGACACACTCCAACGACCCGATGCCGCAGGTTCGCGGGGCGCCGGAACGGGAACCGCTCCGGCGCATTTTCAGATGGCGTCGAGAGACTTGCCGCTTCGGAGTGACGACACGTCAGGGCATTGACGCGCGATGCGCGGATCAGTCCCAGCCGACCTCGTTGAAGATGGTCTGCGCCGTGGTCGCGTGCGTCTTGAACGAGGCGGTGGGTGTGTCGTTATCGGGGATGAACAGCCCCATCGTGGCGACATGCTCGCCGATCGGCACGCCCGAAACGACGGGGTATTCGTTGTTGGCGTTGGCGAACTGCGCCTGTGCCTCCTGGCTGACCAGATATTCCAGGAGTGCCGTGGCCGCGTCCCTGTTGGGTGCGTTGGTGGCGATGCCGGCAGCGGCGAGGTTGACATGCGCGCCGCGTCCGCTCTGGTTGGGCCAGGCCCAGCCGATGCTGTCGATGTCATCGGTCAGCCCGTCGACATGGCGCGCGAGACCGCGGGCGTAGTAGTAGGTGTTGGCCACGGCGATGTCGCACTCGCCCGAAACGATGCCGCGAAGCTGATCGGTGTCGCCGCCCTGGGGGGGGCGCGCCATGTTGGCGACGATGCCCTCGGCCCAGTCGCGGGCCAGATCCTCGCCGTGGGTCTCGATGATCGAGGCCATCAGCGACTGGTTGTAGATGTTCGAAGACGAGCGGATGCAGACCTGGCCCTCATAGGCGGGATCGGCCAGGTCCTCGTAGGTGCGCGGCGGGTTTTCGACCCGGTCTTTCGAATAGAAGATGATGCGCGCGCGCTGCGACAGGCCGGTCCAGAGATTTTCGTCGTCGCGCAGGTGTGCGGGCACGCTGGTCTCGATCACGTCCGATGCGAAGGGCTGGAGCAGGCCGCGCTCTTCGGCGCGCGAGATGCGGCCCACATCGACGGTCATGAACACGTCGGCGGGGCTGTTGGCACCCTCGGCCTCCATCCGGGCCATCAGCTCGTCGGCCTTGGCCTCGATGCGGTTGATGGTGATACCGGTTTTTTCGGTAAAGGCGGCATAGAGCGCATCGTCGCTGTCGTAGTGACGGCTGGAATAGAGGTTGACCTCCTGCGCGAAGGCGGGTGCGGTGAGGGCGATCAGCGCGGTGGTGGAGAGCGCGGCCTTGATCGGGTTCATCGGAGACTCCTCTTGCTTGTTCCGAGTGTTTCGCTCGGAAATTACTGTCAAATCCGATAGATTGAGTCAATTGCAATTTCTGATGATTTCCCTTGGGATTTTTCCGGTCGACCTGTCGCGAACGGCGATACCTGGATGGGTCGTGAGCCATGATGGTGGCGTTGCGTATCTGCCACAGCGCGATTCCGATGTGTCGCGTGCAGATGTTATCGATGGCAGTCCGACCGGATCGCATATACCTGATTCATCTATGAAGCTGAATGTGTTATGGCAAATAAGGATGCGGATCATGATCAGGAAATGTCTTATTGCGGCCTCGGTTGCGGCGCTTGGAACGAGCGCCCTCGCCGGGTCGCCCGAGGTTGTAGCACCGGAGCCGGTGGTTGCCGCTCCGGTGGCTTTTAGCTGGCAGGGTGCCTATGCCGGTGTCCAGGCGGGCTATCTGGACAGCGATATGGAACTGACCGGCGTCAATCTCAATAACCAGAACACCATGTCCAGCTCGGACATCGACGCCTCGGGTTTCGTCGGTGGTGTGTATGGTGGCTACAACTGGCACCGTCCGGGCAACCTCGTCTATGGTCTGGAGGCCGAATTCAACTTCAGTGACGCGGATGAGAGCGGCAACGGTGTTCCCGGGCCGAGCTTCGGGTTCCTGCGGGGCGGTGTTTCGAGCGAAATCGACAGCACAGGTGCCCTGCGGGCGCGCATCGGCTTTGCCGCCGACCGGACGCTGTTCTACGTGGCAGGCGGTCTTGCCTATGCCGATATCAACGTGGATGGCCGCTCCCAGGGTGGTGGAAGCCCGTTCGGCTACAGCGAAGGCCGCTGGGGCTGGACCGTCGGCGGCGGGATCGAGTATGCGTTCGGTCAGAACTGGGTTGGCCGGATCGATTACCGCTATTCCGATTTCGGGGACGATTCGTTCAACTTTACCTCTGTGCAACAACAGACCCCGCACAGGTTCGAGGTCGAGACCGAGACGCACGAGATCAAGGCGGGTCTTGCCTACCGGTTCTGAAGACCGGGGCTGACCACGTTCAGGGATCGGGGAAAGGCGCCGCTCGGATCGAGCGCGCGCCTTTTTCCATGTCTTCGGTGCGGTCTGCGGCGCTGTTGCCTGTCAGTCGTGTTGCGGCACGGTCTCAGGCATTCAGGCATTCAGGCATTCAGGCATGGTGCCGCGCGAAGAGACCATGGCCGACAGATGAGACCGCGAACATCAGCGCCGCCACGCAGACGATGGTGGGACCGGTGGGGGTGTCGAGCTGGAACGACGCCGCCAGCCCGCCCAGCGCTGCCGCCGCGGCGATCGCCGTCGCGATCATGGCCATGCGCTCGGGCGTGGCCGAGAACGGGCGGGCGGCGGCGGCGGGTACGATCAGCAGCGCGGCGATCAGGAGCACGCCCACCACCTTGATCGCCACCGCCACCACCAGCGCCAGCGCCAGCGTCAGCACCATCTGCTCGCGCCGCGGGTCGATCCCCTCGGACCACGCCAGATCGGGGCTGAGCGTTGCCGTCAGAAGCGCCTGCCAGCGCCAGACCAGCAGCGCCACGACCCCTGCCGCGCCGCCCCAGATCACCGCGAGGTCGCCGCGGCTGACGGCGAGGATGTCGCCGAAGAGATAGGCCATCAGGTCGATCCGCACGCCCGACAGGAACGATACCCCGACCAGCCCGAAGGCGAGCGCCGAATGCGCCATCACGCCGAGCAGCGTGTCCATCGCGAAGCCGCGCCCCGAGAGAGAGGATACCGCGCTCGCCATCGCCAGCGACATGACCAGCGCGCCGGCGAAGATCGAGGTGTCGAAGGCCAGCGCCAGCGCCACGCCGAGGATCGCGGCATGGGCGGTGGCATCGCCGAAATAGGCCATGCGCCGCCAGACCACGAAGCTGCCCAGCGGCGCGGCGGCCAGCGCCACGCCGAGGCCCGCGAGGGCGGCACGCATGAGAAAATCGTCGAGGATCATTCGGCGGCCTCGTGGCTGTGATCGTGGTCGTGGTCGTGGTCGTGCGAGTGGCCGTGCTCGTGACGGTAGAGGGCCAGCGCGCCGTGGGTGCCGGTGCCGAAGAGGGCGCGGTACTCCTCGGCCTGCGCCACGATCTCGGGGCGGCCCTCGCAGCAGACATGGCCGTTGAGGCAGATCACCCGGTCGGACGCGCTCATGACGACGTGCAACTCGTGGCTGACCATCAGCACCGCGCAGCCCATGTCCTGGCGCACCTCCTCGATGCGGCGGTAGAACGCCGCCGAGCCGGGCTGATCGAGGCCCTGCGTCGCCTCGTCGAGAATCAGCAGATCGGGGGTGTCCATCAGCGCGCGTGCCAGCAGGACGCGCTGAAACTGCCCGCCCGAAAGGTCGGCCATCTGCCGGTGGCGCAGGTCGGGCAGGCCCGCCCGGTCGAGCGCGGCGCGCAATTCGCCGGCCGTCCGGCGGCGGGGCAGGGCGAGGAACCGCATCACCGTCATCGGCAGGGTCGGGTCGATATGGAGCCGCTGCGGCACGTAGCCGATGCGCAGCCCCGGCGCGCGGTGCAGGTGGCCGCGGCTGAGCGGAGCGGCACCGATCAGCGCGCGCAGCAGCGTGGACTTGCCCGACCCGTTGGGACCGACGATGGTGACGATCTCGCCCGGTTCGAGGCTGAGCGAGACGTCGTGCAGAACCTCGGCGCGGCCGAGGCGCACGGCAAGGCCGGTGGCGGCGATCAGCGGCATGGCGCGGCCCCGTCGCGGCAGCGCGGGCAGCGGCCCACCGCCTCGACGACCGCCTGCTCGATCTCGAACCCGGCGGCCTTGGCGGCGGCCCCGAGCATCCCGCGCGCCGGTTCGGCGTGGGTCTCGGCCACCGCGTCGCAGGAGCGGCAGATCAGGAAGGCGGGGGTGTGCGCGGCGTCGGGATGGGTGCAGGCGATGAAGGCGTTGAGCCGCTCGATCTTGTGGGCAAAGCCGTTGGTCACCAGAAAATCGAGCGCCCGGTAGGCCACCGGCGGCTGCGCGCCGAGCCCCTCCTCGCGCAGGGTGTCGAGGATTTCATAGGCCCCCATCGCGCGGTGCCCTTCGAGCAGGATCTCGAGCACGCGGCGGCGCTGGGGCGTGAAATTGAGCCTATGGCGCGCGCAATGCGTCTCGGCCGCGGCGAGCGCGGCGCGCTTGCAGCCCTGGTGGTCGTGATGCTCGAATCCGAGTGCGTGCATTGTGGCCTCCTGCGGTCGATTGCGGCTTGATATGTTACAGCGTAACGATTATCAACCGGGCTGGATATGTAATATAGTAACATATGGAGGATGCAATGCCGACCCGCTTTCTCGTCTCCCTCGGTCTGGCGCTGGGATGCGCCGCGCCCGGCCTCGCCGCGCCGCAGGTGGCCACCGATATCGCGCCGGTGCATGCGCTGGTGGCGCGGGTGATGGACGGGGTGGGGGAGCCCGCCCTGATCGTCCCGCCGGGCGCGTCGCCGCATGGCTATTCCATGCGCCCCTCCGAGGCGGCGGCGCTCGACCGCGCCGGGGTGGTGTTCTGGATGGGCGAGGGGCTGACACCGTGGCTGGCGGGCCCGGTCGCAACGCTGGCGGGGGACGCGCATGTGGTCGGGCTGCTGGGGGCAGGCGATTCGGTGGTGATGGCCTTCCGCGAAGGTGTGACATTCGCTGCGAGGGAACAGGACGGGCATGACGGGTCTGGCCACGATGGCCACGACGAGGATGGCCATGACGAGGATGGCCACGGCCACGATGACCATGCCCACGATGACCATGCCCACGACGGCACCGATCCGCATGCCTGGCTCGACCCGGCGAACGCGCGGGCCTGGCTGGGCGTGATCGCGGCGGAACTGGCCGAGCACGATCCCGCCAACGCCGCACGCTATCGGGCCAACGCGGCGGCGGCGCGCGAGGACCTGGTCACGCTGGAGGCGGAGATTTCGGCCCGGCTCGCACCGCTGAGAGACACGCCCTATCTCGTCTATCACGACGCCTACCAGTATTTCGAGGCGCGGTTCGGGCTTGCGCCCGAGGGCGCGCTGGCTCTGGGCGACGCCGCCGATCCGGGGCCCGCGCGCATCGCCGCGCTGCGCGACGCGGCACGGGAGGCGGGGGTCGTCTGCGTCTTTGGCGAGCCGCAATTCAATGGCGATCGCATCGCGGCGATCTTTGGCGGCTCGGTCGGGCATGGTGTGCTCGACCCGCTGGGCAGCCGTCATGCGCCCGGTGCCGCGCTCTACCCGGCGCTGCTGGGGGACATGGCGGAGGCGCTGGCGGAGTGTCTGGGAGGCTGATCGCCGGCGCATGGTATCCTCCGGTCTGACCGGCGACTATCCCTGCACGAGATCCCCCGGCCGACCCGGGGATGACCATGCACCGAGAGATCCCCGGGTCACGCCCGGGGATGACGGAGCGCGCGGGAATGACGGCGCGCGGAAACGCCGCGTAAAACTTGCGCCGCGCCGCATTCCCGCACATCCTGTGCTCCGGAGAGAGCCGCGCCGCCCGAGGTGCGGGAACACGGAGGAGACCGCCATGACGCTCAGCTCGCGGCAGGACACGCTCGCGATTCAGGAAGAGATGCCCTGGGAGGCGCGCGACGTGCCGACCACGCTGCACGAGATGCTGGGTGCCACGGCACGGGCCTTTCCCGATCGCCCGGCGCTGAGCTATCAGCTCCTGTCCGGGCCCGCCGACAAGGCGGTGACGCTGACATGGCGGCAGTTCCACGAACAGTGCTGCCGGGCGGCCAACCTGTTCCGCGACCTCAAGATCGGCGAAGAGGACGTGGTGGCACTGGTGCTGCCCAACTGCATCGAGACGGCGGTGGCCACCATCGGCGGCGCGATCGCCGGAATCGTCAACCCGATCAACCCGCTGCTGGAGCCCGAACAGATCGCCGCCATCCTGCGCGAGACCGGGGCCAGGGTGGTGGTGACGCTCAGGTCCTTCCCCAAGACCGACATTGCGCAGAAGACCGCCGAGGCGGTGCGCCACGCGCCCGATGTGCACACGGTTTTCGAGATCGACCTCAACCGCTACCTGACCCCGCCGAAAAGCTGGATCGTGCCGCTGGTGCGGCCCGGGACGCCGACCGGCCACCATGCCGACCTGATGGATTTCCACAAGGCGCTGGCGAAGCAGTCCCCGAGCCTGACCTTTCCCGACAGCAAGGGCGACCGGGTGGCGGCGTATTTTCACACCGGCGGCACCACGGGTATGCCCAAGGTGGCGCAGCACAAGTATTCCGGCATGATCTATAACGGCTGGCTGGGCGATACCGTCCTGTTCGGCGAAACCGACAGCGTGATGTGCCCGCTGCCCCTGTTTCATGTGATGGCGTGTCAGGCGGTGCTGATGTCGATGATCAAGTCCGGCGCGCATGTGGTGTTCCCGACGCCCGCCGGATATCGCGGCGAGGGGGTGTTCGACAATTTCTGGAAGCTGTGCGAACGCTACAGGACCACCTTTGTCGTCACCGTGCCGACCGCCGCCGCCGTGCTGATGCAACGCAAGGTGGATGCCGATATTTCCACCGTCAGGAATGCGATTTCCGGGTCGGCCCCGATGCCGCTGGAGCTGTTCAACAGGTTCGAGGCCGCGACGGGGATGACCATTATCGAGGCCTACGGCCTGACCGAGGCGACCTGTCTGGTCTCGACCAACCCGCCGGGCGGCGCGAAGAAGGTGGGCTCGGTCGGGGTGCCGTTTCCCTATACCGATGTGCGGATCATCAGGGAGACCCCGGATGGCCCCGTCGATTGCGAGGTGGACGAGGTGGGCGAGATTTGCGTCTCCAACCCCGGCATCTATCCCGGCAACACCTATACCGAGGTCGCCAAGAACGCCAAGCTCTATCACCACGGCAAATATCTGCGCACCGGCGATCTGGGGCGGCTCGATCCCGACGGCTACCTGTGGATCACGGGCCGCGCCAAGGACCTCATCATCCGCGGCGGCCACAATATCGACCCCGCCGATATCGAGGAGGCGCTGACGGCGCATCACGACGTGGCGGTCGCTGGTGCGATCGGGCAGCCCGACGCCCATGCCGGCGAGATGCCCTGCGCCTATGTCGAACTGGTCGAGGGCGGCACCGCCACGGGCGAGGAGCTGCGCGACTATTGCAAGGTCCATGTCCACGAGCGCGCGGCCATCCCCAAACATGTCGAGGTGCTGGACGAATTGCCCAAGACCGCCGTCGGCAAGGTGTTCAAGCCGGACCTGCGCAAGCGCGCGATCACCCGCGTCTATAACGCGGCGCTGGAAGAGGCGGGCATTGCCGCCCAGGTGACCTCGGTGGTGGATGACAAGAAACGCGGTCTGGTCGCACAGGTCAGCCGCACCGGCGACGCGGATGAAGAGGCCATCGGCCACGTCCTCGGCCAGTTCGTTCGGCCCTGGGACTGGGCGGAGTGAACGCGGCGCTCAGATGAGCGGCAGGGCGGTGGGCGCGGTCGCCTCCATCTGCGCGATATCGCGCATTCGGTCCTCGTCGCAAAGCTGAAGGCGACTGGCGCGCCATTTCAGGAGACCGTCCGCCACCATGCCCTTGAGCGTGCGGTTGGTATGCACCAGCGACAGGCCGAGCGCGTCGGCGAGGTGCTGCTGCGTGATCGGCGCGCTGAGCGTGCCGTCGGCCTCCGAAAGCCCGATGCGGCGCGCCTTGCCATAGATCGTGAGCAGGGCGCGCGCGATCCGCTCGCGCGCCGTGCAGCGCCCGACGCTCATCAGCGTCGCGTCGAGCAGCCGCTCGTTGCGCGCCGCATGCCAGACCACGGTAAAGCCGAGGCTGGGCCGATCGTGGAACAGCCGCTGAATCTCACGGCGCGGGAACACGCAGAGCGTCATGTCGGTCAGCGCCTCGACCGAGTGATCCATCGCGTCGAACATCGCCGCCTGAAGACCCACCAGATCGCCCGGCAGGACGAAATTCAGGATTTGCCGCCGCCCGTCGGCCAGGCTCTTCTCGCGCAGGCCCCAGCCCGACAGCACTGTAAAGACATGCGGGCTGTTCACCCCTTCGTCGAGCACGCGGGTGCGCGGCGCGACCCGCATTTCGCCGCTCTTCATGGAGGCGACGAAACCAAGCTCGCGCGCGTCGAGACTGCGGAAGACCTCGCTCTTTCGCAACGGGCAGGCGGTGCAGTCGGTGATGCTTTTCATCACCTTATCAAGGCGCTTTCACATGCCCGTGACAAGTGAAATGTTTTTGCGCCGATACATCATAGGTAAATGTGCGCGCCGCCCCGCGCCGCTAGCGTTGGCTCCTGCACGGGCGTCATCGCGCCGCATCATCCGACAGGACAAGGGGAGGAACCGCCAATGATCATCTATCCCGATATCGGCATTCAGAACGGGCGCTGCGTGACCCTGCGCAAGGGCCAGATGACGCAGCCCGAAATCTATGCCCACGATCCGGTCGCCAAGGCGCTGGAATTTGTGGAACAGGGGGCGGAATGGCTCAACGTGGTCGATCTCGACGCGGTGCGCGGGCGCGGACGCGGCGCGTTCAACAGCGATCTCATCGTGTCGCTCATCAATGCCGTGCCGGTGCCGGTGCAGGTGGGTGGCGGCATCCGCAAGCTCGATCAGGTTGATTGGTGGATGGATCGCGGCGCGGATTGCGTGGTGATCGGCTCGGCTGCCTGCCTCGGGCCCGGCATGGTGCGCAAGGCCTGCGAACGTTATCCGTTCCGCATCCTGCTGGCGGTGGATGTGTGGCAGGGCCGGGTGATGGTCAACGGCTGGACCCGCCCCACCGCGATGACGCCGCTCGATTTCGCTTGCCGCTTCGACCGGCTCGACCTTGGCGGGATCATCGTCACCGATATAGATTACGACATCGACCTGCCCGATGCGAGCTTTGCGCTCGTGACCGGGATGGCGCGGCATCTGACGACGCCGGTGATCGTGAGCGGCGTGGTCAAGACGCTCGACCATCTCGCCACGCTGAAATATCTCGAGACCATTTCCGGCGCGGTGATCGGGCGCGCGCTGCATCACGGGCGGTTCTCGCTGTCCGAGGCACTGCGCCTTGTCTGGGAGGTCGATCCGGCAGAGGCGTGGTGGCGTCACCCCCCGTCTGACTTCGACCTGCCGGAGGAGCAGGAGACGTCGCGGCCTGCCGTTGCGACCGCGGAGATCGTGCGCGCGGCGACTCACGCGCCCGCCGCCCAAAGGCCCGCCCCCGCCCGGCATGAACACGGCGCGGCACGGCCGGTCACGCCTCGGTCAACGCCTGACGCGAAAGGCGCGTGATCTCGTCGAGGTAGCGCGCCTGCGGCCAGCCGCAGAGGCGCGTGAGGTGCTCCCATGTCGGGATCGACAGCAGCGTCCACAAGAGGTCGGTCGCCTCGGTCTCGTCCATGACGAGATCCCCGTCGCGCGCCAGCGCCGCCACCACGGCGGCGCAGGCGTCGCGGAAATCGGCCATTCGCTCGTTCCAGGCGCGGGCGGCCTCTTCGTCGGTTTCCTTGAGAACCATCAGCGTCTTGGCCATGCCGAAGATGTGCGGGATATAGCCGCCCCAGGCCGCCACGAGGGCCGAGAGCCGATCCGCGCCGCTGCCGCTGCAAATCCCGACATCCAGTGCCGCGTTCAGTCCGTGCACCGCGTCCTGATGCCTGGTCGCGGCGATGAACAGCTCAGTTCTGTTCGGAAAATGCAGGTAGAGCGCCTGCCGGCTGACGCCCGCCCTTTTTGCGATATCGGACATCCGCGCGGCGGTGCCCGGGTTGGAATCGAGCAGGTCGCGCGTGGCTTGCAGGATTCGTGTGCGGGTTGTCGGATTGTCACTTGACATGGTGTAAATCTCTCCTTAATTGACAGCGTGTAAATAGACACTGTGTAAAGTCAATGGAGAAATCATCATGGCCCGTAAAATATTCATCTGGTCGGCCCATCCCGCCGCCTCGTCCCTTTGCTCGGCCCTGGCCGACGCCTATCAGGCGGGGGCCAGGGAGGGCGGGGCCGAGATCCGGCGGATGGACCTGCACGCCATGCGCTTCGATGCGTATTTCGAGGGCTATGGCAGCCCGGCCCCCGCGCTGGAGCCCGACTTGCTGGCATGGCAGGAGAACATCGCCTGGGCCGATCACCTGCTGATCGTGCATCCCTACTGGTGGGGGGCGATGCCGGCGCGGGCCAAGGCGGTGCTCGACCGCGCGCTCACCTCCGGCTTCGGATTCAAGTATCACAAGCGCGGCATGGGCTGGGACAAGTTGCTGACGGGCCGCACGGCGGATGCGATTCTCACCTCGGACACGCCGACGCTGATCGACACGCTGCTCTATCTGAAGCCGCCGCGCCGGGTGATCCGCAATCAGGTGCTCAAGTTCTGCGGGGTCAAGCCGCGCAAGGTGGTGCAGTTCGGCTCGGTCAAGCTGTCGGACGCGGCCAAGCGCGCCCGCTGGATCGAACGCGCGCGCGAGATGGGCCATAGCGCGGCCTGAGCGCCGATTTTCTGAACAGGAGACAAGAAAAAATGACAAATCTCATGGAACTGATCGTCTTTGGCGGCACCGCGCTCGGCATGGCGCTCGTGGCCGGTGTCTTCCTCGCCTTTTCCGATTTCGTGATGCGCGCGCTCGGGTTGGCGCGGGGGCTGGCCGGGGTCGAAGCGATGCAGGCGATCAATCGCGAGGTCTATGGCTCTGCCTTCCTCGTGGCGCTGCTGGGGCTGGCCCCGGTGGCGGTGGCGCTCGGGCTCTACGCGGTCATGCGGGCCGAGGGGAGCGCGGCACCGTGGTTCATCGCGGGGGCTGCGCTCTACGTGATCGGTACCGTGCTGGTGACAATGCTGGGCAACGTACCGATGAACAAGCGGCTGGATGCGATGGCGACCGACGCGCCGGAAACGCTGGTCTACTGGCGGCAATACGCGCGGCGGTGGACACGGTTCAATCACCTGCGCACGCTGGCTTCGGGCCTCGCTGCGGGTGCCTTCATGGTGGGTACCGCGCTGTTGACCTGAACGGTGCGCCCTCCCCCGACATGGTGCGGGGGAGGGCGCGACGCGCCCGGATCAGGATACGTCCTTGTAGCTCACCTCGGGGGTGTCGCCGCCGGTTTTCTCGCGCCGCACCAGCAGCCGGTTGAGCGCGTGGACATAGGCCTTGGCCGAGGCCACGACCGTGTCGGTATCCGCCGACTGGCCGGTGACGATGCGGCCCTCTTCCTCCATCCGCACGCTCACGGTGGCCTGCGCGTCGGTGCCCTCGGTCACGGCGGCCACCTGGTAGAGTTGCAGCCGCGCGTCATGCGGAAACAGCGCCTTGACCGCGTTGAACGTGGCGTCCACCGGCCCGTCGCCGGTGGCCTCGGTCGAGACCTCGCGCCCGTCGATCACCATGGTGAGCGTCGCCTTCTGCGGCCCGTCGGTGCCGCAGATCACCTGCAGGTGCTTGATCTGAAGGCGGTCGCTCTCGTCGTCGAGCCCGGCGTTCACCAGCGCGATCAGGTCCTCATCATAGACCTCCTTCTTGCGGTCGGCCAGTTCCTTGAACCGCACGAAAATGTCGCCCAACTGGTTGTCGGCGAGGTCATAGCCCAGATCGTGCAGCTTGGCGCGCAGCGCCGCGCGGCCCGAATGCTTGCCCATGACGATGTTGGTGGCGGCGAGGCCCACATCCTCGGGGCGCATGATCTCGAACGTCTCGGCGTTCTTGAGCATCCCGTCCTGGTGGATGCCCGATTCGTGGGCGAAGGCGTTCTTGCCGACGATGGCCTTGTTGGGCTGCACCGAAAAGCCCGAGACGGCGGCGACGCGGCGCGAGATGTGCATGATCTTGCGGGTGTCGATGCCTGTGTCATAGGGCATGATGTCGCCGCGCACGCGCAGTGCCATCACCACCTCTTCCAGCGCGGTATTGCCGGCGCGTTCGCCCAGGCCGTTGATCGTGCACTCGATCTGCCGCGCGCCGCCCGCCACGGCGGCCAGCGCGTTGGCCGTGGCCATCCCGAGATCGTTGTGGCAATGGGTGGCGAACACCACCTCGTCGGCACCCGGCACCTCCGCGATCAGGCGGCGGATGAGGTCCGTGCTCTCGACCGGGGCGGTATAGCCCACGGTGTCGGGGATGTTGATGGTGGTGGCCCCCGCCTTGATCGCGATCTCCACGACGCGCTTGAGATAGTCCCACTCGGTCCGCGTGGCATCCATCGGCGACCATTGCACGTTGTCGCAGAGGTTGCGCGCATGGGTCACCGTCTCGTGAATCCGCTCGGCCATCTGGTCCATGTCCAGGTTGGGGATCGCGCGGTGCAGCGGCGAGGTGCCGATGAAGGTATGGATGCGCGGGCTGCGCGCGTGTTTCACCGCGTCCCAGCAGCGGTCGATATCCTTGAGGTTGGCGCGGGCGAGGCCGCAGATGGTCGCGGTCTTCGATTGCTGCGCGATCTCGCTCACGGCGCGGAAATCGCCCTCCGAGGCGACGGGAAAGCCCGCCTCGATGATATCGACGCCCATCTCGTCGAGCAGTCCGGCGATCTCGAGCTTTTCGGCATGGGTCATGGTCGCGCCGGGGCTCTGCTCGCCGTCGCGCAGTGTGGTGTCGAAAATCACCACTCTGTCCTTGTTCGCCTCCGGCGAAACCCTGTCCTTGTTCGCCTCCGGCGAAACACGATCCTTGTGTGTATCCGTCATCTCGGGTCTCTTTTGTCTATGATGATTGTGGGCCTGTCGGCGCGGGGGTGCACATCCTCTGAGCGCTCGCGCCGCGGGGCACGCTCAGAGGCGGCTAAGCAGGAGAAGGCCGGAAAGCGCGCGCAGACCTGTGCCGCGCGCGGGGGCGCACTGCGGCGTGGCGATATGGGCCTGCGTCATCATGGCGGCCACTATAAGAGCGCCCGCCGCGCTTGAAAAGCGCGAATTTGGGCGGGCTTGTCGCTTGAAGCGGGGACGCGCGCGGCTAATTCTGAAGGCATGGACACGGCATTGATCATCGGCGCGTCGGGCGGCATCGGCTCGGCCCTGTCACAGGCGCTCGCCGTGCGGGGCGTGGCGGTCACGGGGCTGTCGCGCAGCGGCGACCGGCTCGACGTCACCGACGAGGACAGCGTGCGGGCGGCATTGGCGCGGCTCGACGGGCCCTACGACCTGATCCTCGTGGCCACGGGGGCACTGGAAATCGGCGGCGCGCGGCCCGAAAAGGCGCTCAGGCAGGTGACGGCGCAGGCGATGACGGATCAGTTCGCGCTCAATTGCATCGGCCCGTCGCTGGTGCTCAAGCATGCCGTGCGCCTCCTGCCGCGCGACCGGCGCTGCGTGTTTGCCGCGCTGTCGGCGCGGGTGGGGTCGATCGGCGATAACGGCTTCGGCGGCTGGTACAGCTACCGCACGGCCAAGGCGGCGCTCAACCAGATGATCCATACCGGCGCGATCGAGTTGTCGCGCAGCCACCGCGAGGCGATCTGCGTGGCGCTGCATCCCGGCACCGTGGCCACGGCGTTCACCGAGAAATATCTCGGGCGCCACCGCTCGGTGACGCCGCAAGAGGCGGCGCAGAACCTGCTCGCCGTGATCGATGACCTGGCACCTGCCGAGAGCGGGCAATTCTTCGACTGGCAAGGCAGACGGGTGCCGTGGTGAGCCGTCTCGTCCTCGTGCTTGGCGATCAATTGAGCCATGACCTGTCGGCGCTGAAGGCGGCTGACAAGGCCCGCGATGTCGTGGTGATGGCCGAGGTGATGGAGGAGGGGACCTACGTGCCCCACCACCCGAAAAAGATCGCGCTCGTGCTGTCGGCCATGCGCCATTTCGCCGAAGAACTGCGCGCCGACGGCTGGCGGGTGGCCTATACGCGGCTTGACGACCCGGATGCGAGCCGCTCGATCGTCGGCGAGCTGATGCGCCGGGGGCAGGCGCATGGCACGGCGGAGGTGATCGCCACGCAGCCCGGCGAATGGCGGCTGATCGAGGCGCTCGAGGACGCGCCGCTGACCGTCAGCCAACTGCCCGACGACCGGTTCATCTGCTCGCCGGAGGAATTCGACCGATGGGCCGAGGGCCGCAAGGAATTGCGGATGGAGTATTTCTATCGCGAGATGCGGCGCAAGACCGGGTTTCTCATGGAGGATGGCAAACCTGCGGGCGGCAAGTGGAACTACGACCACGACAACCGCAAGCCCGCGCGGGACGACATCCTGCGCGCGCGACCGATGCGGTTTGAGCCGGACGCGATCACCGAGGAGGTGCTCACCCTTGTCGAGGACCGGTTCGGCGATCACTTCGGCGATCTGCGCCCGTTCCGGTTCGCGGTGACGCGGGCCGACGCGCGGCGCGCGCTGGACCATTTCGCAACGGCGTTGCTGGCTGGGTTCGGCGATTATCAGGATGCGATGCTGGCGGGCGACCGGTTCCTGCATCACTCGGTGCTGTCGCCATATTTGAATATCGGATTGCTTGATCCTGTGGAAATCTGCACCCGTGTAGTTGAAGAATGTAAAGCCGGGCGCGTGCCGCTCAACGCCGCCGAGGGTTATGTCCGGCAGGTCATCGGCTGGCGCGAATACATGCGCGGGATCTATTTCCGCGAGGGGCCGGAGTATGTCCGGCGCAACGCACTGGGCCACGACCGTGCGCTGCCGGCGATGTATTGGGGCGGCGCCACGCACATGAACTGTGTCGCCCAAGCCGTTGAGCAAACGAGGGAAGAGGCGTACGCCCATCATATCCAGCGGTTGATGGTGACGGGCAATTTCGCGCTTCTCGCGGGGATTGACCCGGGCGCGGTGCACGACTGGTATCTCGCCGTCTATGCCGATGCGTTCGAATGGGTCGAGGCCCCCAACGTGATCGGCATGAGCCAGGTCGCCGACGGCGGTATCGTGGCGTCGAAACCCTATGTTTCATCAGGCAATTACATCGCGAAGATGTCGGATTACTGCGGGTCCTGCGCCTATTCGGTCAAGGACAGGACCGGCGAAAACGCCTGCCCGTTCAACCTGCTTTACTGGGATTTCCTCATTCGTCACCGCGACCGGTTCGGGCGCAACCCGCGGATGGGCCCCGTTTATCGCACATGGGACAGGATGGATGCCGACCGTCGCGAGGCCGTGCGCGCGGGTGCGGCGGCGGTTCTGTCGCGGCTCGACGCGGCCGAGGCGGTCTGATCACTCCGTGCGGGTGACGTTGTCGGCAAGCACGCCGTCCTCCCAGGTGCCGCTTGCCTCCTCGCCGCCGGCATAGCGCATCCTGCCCTCGCCCTGCCGCTTGCCCGCGAGAAACATGCCCTCGTAGACATCGCCATTGGCATAGGTCGCCACGCCGCGGCCCGAAATCTCGCCCTCGCGCCACTCGCCCTCGTAGACGAAGCGGTCGTTCTCGGGCGTGTCGGGGTTGTCGGGGATGGTGATCCGGCCCTGGCCGTGGCGCTGGCCATCGACGAATTCACCCTCGTAGACGGTGCCGTCGGGATAGGTGGCGGTGCCCTGCCCGTGACGCTGGCCGTCCCGCCATTCGCCCTCGTAGCGATAGCCGTCAGGGTAGGTCATCACGCCATGGCCGTGATTGCGCGCGTCCTTGAACCCGCCCTCATAGACCAGTCCGCTGGGATAGGTGGCGCGGCCCGTGCCCTCGATCACGCCGCCGACCCACTCGCCTTCGTAGGTTGAGCCGTCGGGATAGGTGATCTTGC
Organism: Roseovarius ramblicola; assembly: GCF_042430665.1. Lineage (NCBI taxonomy): Bacteria > Pseudomonadati > Pseudomonadota > Alphaproteobacteria > Rhodobacterales > Roseobacteraceae > Roseovarius > Roseovarius ramblicola. The sequence continues at coordinate 85,725 of NZ_JBHMEC010000012.1, forward strand.
CCTGCCCGTTGGCCAGATCGTCGCGGAACTGGCCCTCGTAGACCGATCCGTCGGGATAGGTCACGCGGCCCTGGCCGGAAATCTTGCCGTTCTGCCACTCGCCCTCGTAGCGGTAGCCGTCGGTGCCGGTGAACACGCCCTGGCCATGGCGCAGGTCGTTCCTGAACGCGCCTTCGTAGACATCGCCGTTGGCGTAGGTAACGCGACCCTGGCCCTCGCGCTGACCGGCCACGACATCGCCCTCGTAGACATCGCCGTTGGGCTGGATGAGCTTGCCGGCACCGTCGATCTGGCCGTCCTTCCAGGTGCCCTCGTAGATCAGCCCGTCGGGCATGGTGAGCTTGCCCTCGCCCTCGCGCGCGCCGCGCGTTACCTCGCCCTCGTAGACCGCGCCGTCGGGATAGGTGATGGTGGCGCGGCCCTCCTTGACGCCGCGCACCCAGTCGCCCGCGTAGCGGTAGCCGCCCGGGCTCTCCATGCGGCCGGTGCCGTGGTGCATGGCGTCGAGAAAGCCGCCCTCGTAGCGCACGCCGTTGGCGTAGACCGCGACGCCCTGGCCGGTGATCTCGCCCTCTTCCCACTCGCCCTCGTAGGTGCCGCCATCGGCGAAAACGATCTTGCCGAGGCCGTGCGGCTTGCCGCGGGCGAACTCGCCCTCGTAGACCGAGCCGTTGGGAAAGCGTGCCACGCCCTCGCCGCGGATCTCGCCCTCGACCCATTCGCCGGAATATTCATAGCCGTTGGGCAGGGTGTAGGTGCCGGTGCCGTGTTGCAGCCCGTCCTTGAACGTCCCCTCGTAGATGCCGCCATCGTCGTATTGCTTGGTCCGCACCTCGGCGTCCTGCGCAAGCCCCGCCTGGCCCGCGACCAGCGCGGCGGTCAGGATCGTCGTTCGCGTCACATTGCGTGTCATCTCTGCCCCGATGCCTCTCGCCCGCCAGACATGGCGGCAGGCCCGGCAAATCTAGAGGAGCCGCTGGCGCGTGACAACGGGATTCGGCCAAATCGGCTTTTCCTCGCGCCGCGATCTGCTAGATCGGGGTCAACAGTTGCGAGGGGACGCGCATGGCCGAGAGGTTTCGCCTGACGCTGGCACAGCTCAACCCGACGGTGGGCGACCTGCCGGGAAACGCGGCCCGTGCGCGCGCGGCATGGGACGAGGGGCGCGCGGCGGGGGCCGATCTCGTGGCGCTGCCGGAGATGTTCATCACCGGCTACAACCCGCAGGATCTGGTGATGAAGCCCGCCTTTCACCAGGCCGCGATCGCCGCCATCGGGGCGCTGGCGCGGGACTGCGCCGACGGCCCGGCGCTGGCGATCGGCGGCCCGGCGCTCGACGGCGTGGGGCTCTACAACGCCTATTACGTGTTGCAGGGCGGGCGGATCACCGCGCGCGTGCTCAAGCATCACCTGCCCAACGAGACCGTGTTCGACGAACAGCGCCTGTTCGCGAGCGGGCAGGTCAACGGGCCCTATTCGGTGGGCGGGGTGCGCATCGGCTCGCCGGTCTGCGAGGATGGCTGGCACCCCGACGTGGCCGAGACGCTGGCCGAGACCGGGGCCGAGATGCTGCTGGTGCCCAACGGCTCGCCGCATTACCGCGAGAAGATGGCGCTGCGGCAGAACCACATGGTGGCGCGGGTGGTCGAGACCGGGCTGCCGCTGGCCTATGTCAACATGGTGGGCGGGCAGGACGATCAGGTGTTCGACGGCGGCTCGTTCGTGCTCAACCCCGGCGGCGCGCTGGCGCTGCAACTGCCGATGTTCGAGGAGGCGGTGGCGCAGGTCGATTTCGAGCGCGGCGAGGCAGGCTGGCACGCCGTGCCCGGCGCGCTGGCGCATCTGCCCGACGATCTGGAGCAGGATTACAACGCGATGGTGCTGGCCCTGCGCGACTACCTGCGCAAGGCCGGGTTCGGGCGGGTGCTGCTGGGCCTGTCGGGCGGGGTGGACAGCGCCATCGTCGCCACGATTGCCGTCGATGCGCTGGGTGCCGGGAACGTGCGCTGCGTGATGCTGCCCTCGGAATACACGTCGGAGGCGTCGCTCGGGGATGCGCGGGCGGTGGCCGAAAACCTCGGCTGCCGCTATGATACCGTGCCGATCTCGGCGGGGCGCGCGGCGATCACCGACACGCTCGCGCCGCTGTTCGAGGGGCTGGCACCGGACATCACCGAGGAGAACATCCAGTCGCGGCTGCGCGGCCTCTTGCTGATGGCGCTGTCGAACAAGTTCGGCGAGATGCTTCTGACCACCGGCAACAAGTCCGAGGTGGCGGTGGGCTATGCCACGATCTACGGCGACATGGCGGGCGGCTACAACCCGATCAAGGACCTCTACAAGACGCGGGTTTTTGACATCTGCCGCTGGCGCAACGCCCATCACCGGTCGTGGATGCGGGGACCGGAGGGCGGGGTGATCCCGGAGCAGGTGATCGACAAGCCGCCCAGCGCCGAGCTGCGCGCCGATCAGAAGGACAGCGATTCGCTGCCCGATTACCCGGTGCTCGATGCGATCCTGCATATCCTCGTCGATCAGGACGGCTCGATCGCCGATTGCGTCGCGGCGGGCCATGATGCGGCCGACGCGCGGCGGGTCGAGCATCTGCTTTACATCAGCGAATACAAACGTTTCCAGGCGGCGCCGGGCACACGGCTGTCGGATCGGGCCTTCTGGCTGGATCGCCGCTACCCGATCGTCAACCGCTGGCGCGACCGCCCCGGCGGGGGGGCGGAGGAGAGCTGAGGCGGCTCATTCGGCGGCGTGGCCGATGCCGGGGGCGGCGTCCCCGGCCCGCGCGCGCAACCGCGTGACATGGGCGACGAGGTCGGCCTTGCGCAGCGGCTTGCCGAGAAAGGCGTCCATCCCGGCCATTCGCGCCGCCTCGCGGTGCTGGTCGAGGATATTGGCCGTCACCGCGACGACATGGGCGGGCGCGAGGCCATGCGCGGCCTCGTGGGTGCGGATGCGGCCGGTGGCCTGGTAGCCGTCCATGCCGGGCATCAGCACATCCATCAGCACCAGATCGGCGGGCCGTTCGGTGTAGAGCGCGACCGCCTCGGCCCCGCTGGCGGCGAGCCGCAGATCCGCGCCGGAGCGTGCGAAGTACCGCTCGAGCAGGAGCCGGTTGGTGGCGTTGTCATCGACGGCGAGCACGCGCAGCCCCTCGGCCCACGGGGCGGGGCCGTCCGGTGTGCCACCGTTGGCGGCGCGGCCGCACGCGGCGGGCCGCGGCGCTGCCCCGGCCCCCAGCAGGCGCGCGACGGTGTCGAGAAACAGCCGCTCGCGCAACGGCTTGCGCAGGACCGTGCCGCCGTAGGGGGCCGCGCGCGCCACGCCGCACATCACGATACAGGGGGTTTCCGCGCCCGGGGCGGCGGCCTCGGTGTGGTCGTCCATGACCACGAGGTCGGGGGGCGCATCGGCGGCGATGTCGCCGGGCCCCGTGCCGCAGGCCACCCGCGCGCCGTGGCGGGCGAGCAGCGCCGCGATGCCCGCGCGCCGCCCGGGCAATGGATCGAGCAGCCAGACCAGCGGTGCGGCGTGCCCCGGCGCGGCGAGCGTGTCGCGCCGCCCGGCACCGCCCGCGTCGCCGCCGGGCACCAGCGGCAGGGTGATGGCAAAGCACGAGCCGGCCCCGGGCCGCGAGGAGAGCGCGATGCCGCCGCCCATGAGGTGCACGAGCTGCCGGCTCACCGCGAGGCCGAGACCGGTGCCGCCGGGATGCGCGCCGCCGCCGCCCGCCTGCTCGAATGCCTCGAAGACCCGGTCCTGCCGATCCTCGGGGATGCCGGTGCCGGTATCGCGGACGCAGATCGATATCCTGCCCTCTTGCCCGCGCGCCACGGTGAGGGCGACATGGCCCTCCAGCGTGAACTTGACGGCGTTGCCGGCGATGTTGATGAGCACCTGCCGCAGCCGCCCGGCATCGCCGATCATCACCTCGGGCAGGTCCGGGGCGACATGGGCATAAAGCTCGATCCCCTTGCGCGCGGCCAGCGGCGCGAGCAGTTGCGCCACGTCCTCGACGATTTCGCACAGGCGGTAGGGCTCCTGCGCCAGGGTGAGCTTGCCCGCCTCGATCCTGGAGACATCGAGGATGTCGTTGATGATCGTCAGCAGCGCGTCGCCCGAGCGCACCACGGTGGTGACATAGGTTTCCTGCTCGGGCGAGAGCGGGGTTTCCGACAGCAGGTCGGTCATGCCGAGAATACCGTTCATGGGCGTGCGGATCTCGTGGCTCATCCGGGCGAGGAAATCGGATTTGGCGGCGTTGGCGGCAACCGCCTCGGCGCGGGCGCGGTCCAGCCGCGAGAGGAGCGCGCGCAAGGGGCGCCCGACGATCACCCGGAACGACACCCAGTTGGCGATGGCGGCGACGAGGATGCCGCCTGCCAGCAGCAGCAGCAGGAAATCGCGTTGATAACGCTTGACGGTGGCGATCTCGCGCTCGTCGAAATGCGTCACCAGTTCGGTGATGGGCCAGGAATAGACCTCGTAGGGCAGGGTGAGCGCGCCGTCGGCCCCCTGGCAGCCCAGCCCCCGGGGCACCACGGCAAGCTGCCGCCCGCTGCCGGGATCGAGCAGCTCGACGCAGCGGATCGCCGGGTCGCCCAGCAATGTCTGCATGAGGTCGGCGACGTAGGGCGAGCGCCAGTCAGTGTCGCCGCCCGGCTGGTCGCTGAACCGTTCCAGCGCGCCGCCCACGCGCGCGGTGGCGTTGCCGATGCGCATCGACATCGCCTCCTCGCTGCGCAGCAGGGTCTTCTCGCTCAACCACCACAGCCCGGCCCCGGCAAAGACGAGGAAGGTGGGCACCATCACGGCGGTGAGCCGCAGGTACAACCCGAGCGTCGGCCTGCGCGGATCGGCGGTATCGGTCCTGGCGGCCGCGCTCATTCCAGCCGCGTCGCGCGGCCCGCGTCCCTCAGCGCTTGCAGCGGTGCACGGTTGTCGATCTCCATCCGGATGACGCCAAAGCGGCCGTCGGCCTGGGTGATGTAATAATCGACCGGCGCCTCGCGCCCGTCCTCGGTGACGAGGGTGGCGCACATGACGTAAACCTCGCCCAGTTGGAGGATGATCTCGTGATTTTCGGTCGGGTAGTAGCGGGTGACATCGCCCGTCCGCAGATCGACATGGGGCAGCGCGCCGCCCAGCATCGAGCGGCCGAGGCTGCGCTGCAGCGTTGCCTGAAGCCGCGTGCGCAGCTCGTTGAGGGACTGCGCCCCGGCCCCGGTCCCGCAGAGCAGGCCGAGAATCACAAGCGCGCAGAGTGCCGAGCGTGTCATGCGAGGATCGCCCTTTGTGCTGAATCGCCCGCAGCTTGCGTGCGCAGGGTTAGCAAATCCTTTCCGTCCGCCGTTTTCGCAATCACCTTTGCGCGAGGCGGGGCCGGACCCCCCCTGTTTGTGACTTGCCCGCGCCATGGCAGGCCGTGCAGCATCGCGAGACAGCAATAGGGGGCCGATATGCGGTTTGTGTTTTTCTTTCAGGTGATTCTTGCGCTTGTCGCCGCGCAGGGCGCCGCCGCCTGCGGCCCGGACAGCGACTGCCGGATCGGCGACCGGCAGTACCGCATCCAGTGGCCCGATGACGCCCGCGCACCGGTCGGCGCGATTGTCTTTGCGCACGGGTATCGCGGCTCGGCGGCGGGGGTGATGCGCAACCGCTCGCTGCGGCGCATGGCCGAGGCGGAGGGGCTCGCGCTGGTCGCGCTCGATGCGGGCGATCAGGACTGGTCGATCCCGCACGCGCCGGGCCACGCGGGTTCCGACGGGACCGGGGAATTCGCCTATGTCGCGGCGGTTCTGGACGACGTGGCCCGGCGCTTCGCGCTGGACCGGGGCCGGGTGACGGGAGCGGGGTTCTCGTCGGGGTCCATGCTGATGTGGAACGTCGCCTGCGAGATGCCCGATCGCTTCGCGGGGATCGTTGCCGTGGCCGGCACCTTCTGGCAGGATCCGCCCGGGCATTGCGCCACTCCGGCGACGAGCGTCGTGCATATCCACGGCGAGAGCGATCCCACCGTGCCGCTGACGGGCCGCGCCATCCGCGAGACGTGGCAGGGCGACGTGCACGAGACGCTGGAAATGTATCGCCGGCTCGGGCGCTTTCGCGCCGCCGAGCCCGCGCGGATCGACGGCATGACCTGCGAGGGCTGGCGCAACGCGGGCGGCGACATCCTCGATTTCTGCCTGCATCCCGGCGGCCATTCGCTGCGCACGTCCTATATCCGCGCCGGGCTGGACCGGCTGCGCGCGGCGGGGCGGATGTAGCGCGCCACGCCCGCGCGCCCGCTCACTCACTCCCACCAGCGGTCGATGGCGGCGATGTCGTCGTCGGACCAGCCGAAATGGTGGGCAAACTCGTGCACCACCACATGCGCCACGAGGTCGGGCAGCGCCACGTCGCCGCGGTCGCGCCACTCCGCGAGAATCGGCTCGCGGAAGATCCACACCGTGTCGGGGCCGAGCGGCTGGTCGAACTGCGATTTTTCGGTCATCGGCACGCCCTCGTAGAGCCCGGTGAGGTCGCGCGGGTCGTCGATCCCCATCTCGTCGAGAATATGGGCGGGGGGCCAGTCCACGACCAGCAGCACCACCTCTGACGCCGGGGCCCGGAACGCCGGCGGCAGCGCATCGACGGCCTGTCGGGCCAGCCGTTCGAAGGCGTCAAGGGAAGCGGGCGAGCGATCCATGCCCGTGCTATCGGGCAGGGCGCGGCGATTGTAAATATCCCCCGCGCCCCGCTGCTGTGCGCGGACGTTACAGCATCAACTGGTAGCTCGTGGGCTCGTAGACAAAGCCGTCGCCCCGGGCCGAGACATAGCCGATGCCGGGCCAGGGCATGTGATAGCCCACGAAGGGTATCCCGTCGGCGGCCAGCATCCCGAGCAGGCGGCGGCGGGTCTCGGCGGCCCTGGCCTTGTCCATGTCGAATTTGACCTCCCAGTCGGGATAGCCCAGCGACCAGACATAGTGGTTGGCGAAATCCGCCGCCAGCAGCACCTGCCGCCCGCCGCTCTCGATCATGAAGGCGGTATGGCCGGGCGTGTGGCCATGCGCGGCCATCGCGGTGATGCCTGAGGCGACGCGCGCACCGTCGCCGATCATCCCGGTCCGGTCGGCCAGCGGGCGCATTTTCGCCTCGAAGGTGGCGTTGTCCATCGCTGCCCAGGCGTCGAACTCGGTGCCCGACGTTACGTAGCGGGCATTGGGGAAGGTCGCGCCGCCCTCACCCATAAGCCCGCCGATATGGTCGCCGTGCATGTGGGTGATGACGACCACATCCACCTGATCGGGGCTGTAGCCCGCCGCCGCCAGCGCGCCGGTGATGCCCTCGGGGTTGAGCCCGGTATCGAAGAGGACCAGTTCGCTGCCGGTATTGACCACCGTGGGGGTAAAGAAGAACTGCGCCTGATCTGTGGGGATGTTGGCCGCGGCGGACACCTCGTCAAAGGTTGCCTTGTCGACGTTGAGTCCGAAGATGGAATGCGGATCGGGGCGCGGCATGGTCGCGGCGAGAAGCGTCGTGACCTCGAAATCTCCGAGCGTCACGCGGTTGAACCGCGTTGTGCCCGCGCCCATCATCGGTGCCGCGGCACGCGCGACCGGGGCGGTGGCGGCCGCGAGCGGAAGGGCGGCGGCGGATGCAAGGATGGAGCGGCGCGAGAAGCTGTGCGAGCGGGACATGGTATCCTCCTGTCGGGTTCAGTCTGAGACACGGTAACGTGTCGGGATGTAGCGCATATCGCTTTCACGCAAAATTGAGGGGGCGGGGCGCGCGGCCTGCTTCGAAATGAGCGGTTTTCCGCGCGGCGCGGGGGGTGTAGCGTCAGACCCATGATCAGCCTGCTTGCCAACCGGAACTATGCCCGCCTGTTCGCCGCACAGGTGGTGGCGCTGCTGGGTACCGGGCTTCTGACCGTGGGGCTGGGGCTTCTGGCCTATGACCTCGCGGGGGCGCGCGCGGGCGTGGTCCTCGGTACCGCCTACACGATCAAGATGGTGGCCTATGTCGGCCTGTCGCCGCTGGCGCAGGCCTGGGCGCAGCGCCTGCCGCGCAAGGCGGTGCTGATCGGCGCGGACGCCCTGCGCGGGGGCGTGGCGCTGTGCCTGCCGTTCGTCTCCGACCTGTGGCAGGTCTACGTGCTGATTTTCGTACTGCAGGCGGCCTCGGCCACCTTCACCCCCGCCTACCAGGCGGTGCTGCCCGACATTCTGCCAGAGGAGCGCGACTATACCCGCGCGCTGTCGCTGTCGCGCATGGCCTATGACCTCGAGAACCTGCTGAGTCCGGCGCTGGCGGGGCTGTTGCTGGCGGTGCTGAGCTATCACTGGCTGTTTGTCGGCACATTTGCGGGCTTTGTGGTCTCCACCCTTCTCGTGGCGCTATCGGCGATCCCGGCGCTGGGGCGCGCCGCCGCCGCGCGCCCGTTCCGCGAGCGGCTGTCGCGGGGCCTGCGCATCTATCTCGCGACGCCGCGGCTGCGGGGTCTGCTGTCGCTCAACCTTGCGGCGGCGGCGGTCGGGGCCTTCGTGCTCGTGAACACGGTGGTGCTGGTGCGCGCCGGTCTGGGCGGCGGCGAGACCGACCTCGCGATCGCGATGGCGGCGTTTGGCGCGGGGTCGATGGCGGCGGCGCTCGTGTTGCCGCGGCTGCTCGATCACCTGTCGGACCGGCGGGTGATGATGGCGGGCGCGCGGGGCCTCGCGGCGGTGGCGCTGGGCGCGGGGGCGGTCTTGTGGCTGGATGGGTTGCCGGGCTGGATCGTCTTCCTGCTGACCTGGTCGATCTTCGGCTTTCTCTATTCCAGCGTCCTCACGCCCTCGGGGCGGCTGTTGCGGCGTTCGGCCCATGCCGAGGACCGACCGGCGGTGTTCGCCGCGCAATTCGCGCTCAGCCACGCCTGCTGGCTGGGGACCTATCCGCTGGCCGGCTGGGCGGGAGAGGCGCTGGGCATGGGCCCGGCGCTGATGCTGCTGGCGGCGGTCGCCGGGCTGGGGCTGATCGCGGCGGCGCGGCTGTGGCCCGCGAACCTGCCGGACGCGCCCGAGCACACGCATCCCGATCTGCCGGACGATCACCCGCACCTGCGCGCCCATGGCGGGCGCAGGCACGCGCACCCCTTCGTGATCGACGACGAGCACCACGTCTGGCCCACCCACGGATGAGCGTGCCCGGCAATCTGGACAATCTCGCGCCCCTGTGACAAAGCCGCCGCACAGTCAGGAGACGCCGATGACCACCACCCGTTTCGCCCCGTCGCCCACCGGATATATCCATGTGGGCAACCTGCGCACCGCGTTGATGAATTACCTCATCGCCGCCAAGGCGGGGGGCACGTTCATCCTGCGCATCGACGATACCGACCCGGAGCGTTCGCGCGAGGAATATGTCGACGCGATCAAGTACGATCTCGAATGGCTGGGCCTGCACTGGGACCGGGTGGAGCGGCAGTCGAAGCGGCTCGACCGTTATGCCGAGGCGGCGGAGCGGCTGCGCGAAATGGGCCGGTTCTACGAGGCGTTCGAGACGCCCACGGAGCTTGACCTCAAGCGCAAGAAGCAGCTCAACATGGGCCGCCCGCCGGTCTATGACCGCGCCGCGCTGAGCCTGTCCGAGGCGGAACAGGCGGCGCTGCGCGCGGAGCGCGGCAACGGCGTCTGGCGCTTCAGGCTCGATCACGAGCGGATCATCTGGCAGGACGGCATCCTCGGCGAGGTGTCCATCGACGCCGCTTCGGTCTCGGACCCGGTGCTCATTCGGGGCGACGGTCAGGTGCTCTATACGCTGGCCTCGGTGGTGGATGATACGGAAATGGGTGTGACCCATGTGGTGCGCGGCTCGGACCATGTGACCAACACCGCGACGCAGATCCAGATCATCGAGGCGCTTGGCGGCACGGCCCCGCAATTCGCGCATCATTCGCTGCTGACCGGACCGCAGGGCGAGGCGCTGTCCAAGCGTCTCGGCACGCTGAGCCTGCGCGACCTGCGCGCGCGCGGGGTGGAGCCGATGGCGCTGCTGAGCCTGATGGCGCGGCTCGGCTCTGCCGATCCGGTGGAGTTGCGCAGCGATATGGCCGAGCTGATCGAGGGGTTCGACATCGGGCGTTTCGGCGCGGCACCCACCAAGTTCGACGAGCGCGACCTTTTCCCGCTCACCGCCCGGATCGTCGCGGCGAAGCCCTACGAGGAGGTGGCCGACAGGATCGCGGCGCTGGGCGTGCCGGATGATCTCGGGCCACAGTTCTGGGAGGTCACGCGCGAGAACATCACCACGCTGGCCGATCTGGAGGCGTGGTGGGCGATGTTCCGCGACGGCGCGGAGCCGGTGATCGACGACGAGGACCGGGAGTTCGTGGCGCAGGCGCTGGCGCTGCTGCCCGAGGGGCCGCATGACACCGGGACCTGGGGCACCTGGACCGCCGAGGTCAAGGCGGCCACGGGGCGCAAGGGCAAGGGCCTGTTCATGCCGTTGCGCAAGGCGCTGACCGGGCAGGCGCACGGCCCCGACATGGCCCGCGTGCTGCCGCTCCTGCAGGTGATCAGGGCGCGGGGCTGACGCGGGGCCGCTGCGCGGGCTTGGCGGACGGGTGGGAATGGCCTGAAGGGGCGTTCGAGTGAGCCGCGCTATCGCATGTCCGCGGGCAGGCGAGTCGACGGGTCTTCAGTGCGCTTTATCCCTACATTCCCGCAAAACATGCAATCGGCGCGCTGGCTGAGCCATATCGCCAGTCCGTCACGCCAAAGACGTGCCGACTGTATCGGCGCACCTTCGGTGCGACGGGGCGGACATGCGATGGCGCGGCGGCCTTCGGCCTTGATTCCGCGCCGGGGTCAGGGAGGTGAATGGCAGGTATAGGCCAAGACTCTCCTCTCACTCACCAATGAGCCGCCTGACCCCGACCCGGTCGAGATGCGCGTCGGTGAGGGCACGCTCGTCCCCGCTCAGCCCCCGGTGGCGCGGATAGCGCGGCGCGGCGCGGTCGTCGAGCACCGGCGCGTCCCAGCCCTGCGTGGTGTCGAAGAACCGCGCCACCCCGTCCTCGCCGAATTCGCGGAGATATCCCTGCACCACCACGTCGATATAGCTCAGCAGGATCGGGTGCGCCGCGTCGGGTGCGCCGTGATGGCCCTCGGGGATGGTGTAGACGGCGATCTCGGGGGTGTGGGGCAGGTCGTGGCGGACCTGCCGGGCGGCGGGCGCGCGCGCATAGGCGGCCTCGCGCGCGTCGAGCGCGGGCCAGTCCGCGCCGGGCACCGGCGCGATCAGCCCGTCGATCTCGGCCCCCGCGTCGGGCATCACCGTGAGATAGGCCACCGGCCGCAGCGTGGTGTGCCGCCACACCCGCCGCCACCCCGACAGGCGCGCGGGGCGCGCGCCGTCGAAGCCATGGGTCGCACGGTTCACGAGGCTGCCGTAACCAAAGAAATATGCATGTTGAACCAAGGTTTTTTCCCTCCGCTTGATTTGCATCAAGGTCCGCGCCGACAGTCTGGCGAAACTCGGGCAGTTGCAACCGAAGGTCAGCCCCATGCGGATCACGAAACGCACCAATATCGCCATCAGGCTGCTGATGTTCTGCGCGGTCAATCCCGACCGGCTGGTCACCAAGGCCGAGATCGCCGAGCGCTGCAACACCTCTGAAAGCCACCTTGCACAGATCGTCAACCGGCTCGGTCAACTGGGCTTTCTGCGCACGCAGCGCGGGCGCACCGGGGGGGTGACGCTGGGCCGGCCCATGTCCGAGATATCGGTGGGCGAGGTGTTCCGCAAGCTTGAGGAGAACGTGCCGGTCGCCGAATGCTTCGCCGATGTGGACAATACCTGCCCGCTCACCGAAGCCTGTCGGCTTCGTCATGTGCTGGTCGAGGCGGTCGAGGCGTTCTACCTCCGGCTCGACAAGGTGACGCTTGACGAGCTTGTCTGCGGCAACGACGCGCTGGTCTCGATCTTTTGCACGCCGACCTGCCTGAAACAGGCTTGATCGGGCGTGCGCGGTATACTAGCGTCCACCCAAGTCGCGACAGGGAGAACCGGCCATGCCGGTGCCGAAGGAGCAACCGCCCCGGAAACTCTCAGGCGCAAGGACCTGCGCGACCGACACACTCTGGAGAGACCCCGCGCGCGGGGCGCCGAAGGGATAGCGATCTCAGGCGAAAGGACAGAGGGGGCATCGTGGCACGGGCCGAGCGCGGCCGCGTGCCGTATCGGTGCCGGTGAGATCGTCACACCCCCGGCCCGCTAACCGAAGGAGGGCCGCCCGTGTCCGATGCGTCCGATCTGAACGTCACGCCGCTCAACGCGCTGCACCACGATCTGGGTGCCCGGATGGTGCCCTTCGCGGGCTACGAGATGCCGGTGCAGTACCCGCTGGGCGTGATGAAGGAACATCTGCACTGCCGCGCCCGCGCCGGGCTGTTCGACGTGAGCCATATGGGGCAGGTGATCCTGCGCGCGCCGGGCGGCTACCCGCATGTCGCCGCCGCGATGGAGGCGCTGGTGCCGGTCGATCTGCTGGGCCTCGGCGCGATGCGGCAGCGCTACGGGGTCTTCACCAATGAGGATGGCGGCATCCTCGATGACCTGATGCTGGCCAATCGCGATGATCACATGTTCGCCGTGGTCAACGCCGCGTGCAAGGCCGATGACGTCGCCCATATGCGCGCGAACCTGCCCGGCGTCGAGGTCGAGGAGGTCGCCGACCGTGCGCTGCTGGCGCTGCAAGGGCCCGCCGCCGAGGGCGTGCTGGCGGCAATGCTGCCGGGGGTGGCGCAGATGCGGTTCATGGATGTGGCCGTCCTGCCATCGGATCATGGCGAGCTGTGGATTTCGCGCTCGGGCTATACCGGCGAGGACGGGTTCGAGATTTCCGTGGCCGGGGATCAGGCCGAGCCGCTTGCCCGCGCGCTGCTGGCGCATGAGGACGTGGAGCCCATCGGCCTTGGTGCGCGCGACAGCCTGCGGCTGGAGGCGGGGCTGTGCCTCTACGGCCACGACATCGACACCACGACGAGCCCCGTGGAGGCGCGCCTGTCATGGGCCATCCAGAAGGTGCGCCGCGCCAGTGGCGCGCGGGCGGGCGGCTTTCCCGGCGCCGCGCGCATCCTGCGGGAACTGACAGACGGCGCGCCCCGCGCCCGCGTCGGCCTGCGCCCCGAGGGGCGCGCGCCGATGCGCGAGGGCACGCCGATCTTTGCCGACGAAGAGGCGGGCGAGCCGGTGGGCCATGTCACCTCCGGCGCCTTCGGCCCGACGGTTCAGGCCCCGGTGTCGATGGGCTATGTGCCGCGCGCCCTCGCCGACACGGGCACGACGGTCTGGGGCGAGGTGCGCGGCAGGCGGATGGCGGCCACGGTCACCGCGCTGCCTTTCATACCCGCCAATTTCAAACGCTGAGCAACAGGGAGAGAAAAGCGATGAAATTCACCGAGGAACACGAATGGCTCCAGGCCGAGGGCGATACCGTCACCGTCGGCATCACCGGCCACGCCGCCGAGCAACTGGGCGACGTGGTGTTCGTCGAACTGCCCGAAGTGGGCACGACGGTCGCACGCGACGACGAGGTGGTGGTGATCGAGAGCGTCAAGGCCGCCTCCGACATCCGCGCCCCTATCGACGGCGAAATCGTCGAGGTCAACGAGGCGCTGGTGGACGAGCCCGGCAAGGTCAACGAGGACCCCCTGGGCGATGCCTGGTTCTTCAGGATGAAACCGTCGGAGCCCGGCCAGATGGACGAGTACATGGACGAGGGGGCCTATAACACCTTCATCGGCTGAGCCCCTCCCCCGTCGGGGACGCCTCCGGCGGGAGTATTTTTGCCAAGGAGAAACCGGGGCCGCGCGCGCCGCCGCCCGGTATAGCGAGGACAAAGCGATGCCCTTCACGCCGACCGACTACCTGCCCTACGATTTCGCCAACCGCCGCCATATCGGCCCCTCGCCCTCGGAAATGGAGGGGATGCTCAAAGTGCTGGGGGTGGCCGATCTCAATCAGCTCATCGACGAGACGGTGCCGAAATCCATCCGGCAGGACAAACCGCTCGATTTCGGCAAGCCCAAGTCCGAGCGCGAATTGCTGCACCACATGCGCAGGACCGCCTCCAGGAACAAGGTGCTCACCTCGCTCATCGGGCAGGGCTATCACGGCACGGTCACGCCGCCGGCGATTCAGCGCAACATCCTGGAAAATCCCGCCTGGTACACGGCCTATACCCCCTATCAGCCCGAGATCAGCCAGGGCCGACTTGAGGCGCTGCTGAATTTCCAGACCATGGTGAGCGACCTGACGGGCCTCGAGATCGCCAATGCCTCGCTGCTGGACGAGGCGACGGCGGCGGCAGAGGCGATGACCATGGCGCAGCGGGTGGCGAAATCGAAAGCGCGGGCGTTCTTCGTGGACGAGAACTGCCACCCGCAGAATATCGCGGTGATGCGCACGCGCGCCGCGCCGCTGGATATCGAGGTGATCGTCGGCGCGCCGGAGGAGATGCAGGCCGACAAGGTGTTCGGCGCGATCTTTCAGTATCCCGGCACGCATGGCCACCTGCGCGATTTCTCGAATGAGATCGCCGCGCTGCACGAACACAAGGCAATCGGCATCGTGATCGCCGACCCGCTGGCGCTGACCCTGCTGAAGGAGCCGGGGGCCATGGGGGCCGATATCGCCGTGGGCTCGACCCAGCGGTTCGGCGTGCCGGTGGGCTATGGCGGTCCGCATGCTGCCTATATCGCCACCAGGGACGCCTATAAACGCGCTTTGCCGGGCCGCATCGTGGGGGTGAGCGTGGACAGCCACGGCAACCGTGCCTACCGCCTCAGCCTGCAGACCCGCGAGCAGCATATCCGCCGCGAAAAGGCCACGTCGAACGTCTGCACCGCGCAGGCGCTGCTGGCGGTGATGGCGTCGATGTACGCGGTGTTCCATGGGCCAAAGGGCCTCAAGGCCATCGCGCAGCGCATCCACCGCAAGACCGTGCGGCTCGCTCGCGGGCTGGAGGCGGCGGGCTTTCATGTCGAGCCGGGCGATTTCTTCGACACGATCACCGTCGATGTCGGGCTGTTGCAGCGCGGCGTGCTGCAATCGGCGGTGCGCGAGGGCGTCAACCTGCGCCGCGTGGGCGACACGCGCATCGGCATCACGCTGGACGAGCGCACCCGGCGGGCGACGGTCGAGGCGGTCTGGCGCGCCTTCGGCATCGTGATGGAGGATCGCGATTTCTCGCCCGAGTATCGCCTGCCCGAGGCGCTTGCGCGGCAGAGCGATTACCTCACCCACCCGATCTTTCACATGAACCGCGCCGAGACCGAGATGATGCGCTACATGCGGCGGCTGGCCGACCGCGATCTGGCATTGGACCGGGCGATGATCCCGCTGGGAAGCTGCACGATGAAGCTCAATTCGGCCGCCGAGATGATGCCGGTGAGCTGGCGCGAATTCTCTCTGCTGCACCCCTTCGCCCCCGCCGATCAGGCCGAGGGCTACCGGGAGATGATCGACGATCTCAATGCCAAGCTGTGCGAGATCACCGGCTATGCCGCCATTTCCATGCAGCCCAATTCCGGCGCGCAGGGTGAATACGCGGGGCTTCTTACCATTTCCGCGTGGCACCGCGCGCAAGGTGAGGGGCATCGCCGCGTCTGTCTCATCCCGATGAGCGCGCACGGCACCAACCCGGCGAGCGCGCATATGGTGGGCTGGGACGTGGTGGTGGTGAAATCCGCCGAAAACGGCGATATCGACGTCGAGGATTTCCGCGCCAAGGCCGAAAAGCATTCGGACACCCTCGCCGGCTGCATGATCACCTATCCCTCGACGCATGGCGTGTTCGAGGAAACCGTGCGCGAAGTCTGCGAGATCACCCACAGACACGGCGGGCAGGTCTATATCGACGGGGCCAACCTCAACGCGATGGTGGGCCTGTCGCGGCCCGGCGATCTGGGCGGTGACGTAAGCCACCTCAACCTGCACAAGACCTTCTGCATTCCCCACGGTGGCGGCGGGCCGGGCATGGGGCCGATCGGGGTCAAGGCGCATCTGGTCCCGCACCTGCCGGGGCATCCCGAGACAGGGGGCACCGAGGGACCGGTCAGCGCCGCGCCCTACGGTTCGCCCTCGCTGCTGCCGATCTCCTGGGCCTATTGCCTGATGATGGGCGGCGCGGGGCTGACGCAGGCGACACGGGTGGCGATCCTCAACGCCAACTATATCGCCAAGCGGCTCGAAGGGGCCTATGACGTGCTCTACAAGGGCCGCAACAACCGCGTGGCGCATGAATGCATCCTTGACGTGCGCCCGTTCGCCGACAGCGCGGGCGTCACCGTGGACGACATCGCCAAGCGCCTGATGGATTGCGGCTTTCACGCGCCGACGATGAGCTGGCCGGTGGCCGGAACCCTGATGGTCGAGCCCACCGAGAGCGAGACCCGCGCCGAACTTGACCGCTTCTGCGATGCGATGCTCGCCATCCGCGAGGAGATCCGCGACATTGAGGAGGGGCGGATGGACCGCGACAACAACCCGCTCAAGAATGCGCCCCACACGATGGAGGATCTCGTGCGCGACTGGGATCGCCCCTACACGCGCGAACAGGGCTGCTTCCCGCCCGGCGCCTTTCGGGTGGACAAGTACTGGCCGCCGGTGAACCGGGTGGACAACGCCTATGGCGACCGCCACCTCGTCTGCACCTGCCCGCCGCTCGGGGACTATGCCGAAGCCGCGGAATAGGGCGGGCCGAAAAGAAACGGGACGGCCAGACCGGCCGCCCCTCCCGTTATGGAAATCACCTGCTTTTTAATAACCGGAGCCCTTGGGCTCCGGCCAGATCGGAAGGGGCTGCGCCACCACTCACAAGGTTCACCGACCCCTCACGAAATCTAACATTAGCGCGAGAAGGTGAGTCTGTCATACCCTGATTGGGCTATTTCGCGTCCGCCGCCGTCAAAAGCGGCTCCAGCCGGTCGAGCGCGGCGCGCCAGTGCCTGAAAAACAGGAGCTGCCCGGCGTCCTCGAACAGGTGGTACTCGATCCAGGGGTGATCGCGGCGAAACTCTTCGTAGGTTGCGCGCGGCACCTGCGGATCCTGCGCGCCGTTCATCAGAATCACCGGCAACGCGCCCCTCAGTGCCACCAGATCGGCGGTCCAGTCCTCCAGTTGCCCGCAGACAAGCTGCCGCGCGAAGGCCTCATGTGCCGAATGCGTGGCCGACAGCGCCACCTCCGAGCCGCTCACGATCGCCTCGCGCACCTCGGGGTCGCTGAAGGTGGCAATATCGGCGCCGGACTTGCCGTAGACCGCGTGGACGAACCCGCTCTTGCCGATGCGCCGCGCGAGGATGAACCCGGCCTTGACCATGAACGGCAACAGATGCGGGGTGAACTTCGCGCCCGCGAGGATGAAGCGGTGCCACTTGTCCATCCGCTCGAACTGTGCCCGGCGGGTGAGCGGCAGCATCCCCGCGCAGGCGAGGATGCCGGTGATGCGCGCCTGATCGTGGCGGGCCAGACGCATCGCGTAATAGAGATCGCCGCCGATGCTCAGCACCGGACAGCGCGGCACGCCCTCGGCGTCGAGGATGCGCGCGGTATCGGCAAGCATCGTGGCGTCGTAGTCGGCATTGCGCGCCACCATGTCCGACGGTCCATAGCCGGGGCGCAGCGGCACGATCACCCGAAGGCCGCGCGCGCGGGCCTCGGCCTCGGCGCGCGCGGGCCAGCGCACCAGCCCGAAATCCAGCGGAAGGTAGAGCAGCGGACGGCCCGTTTCGGCCCCCAGAACCCGCCACGCCACCCGCCGCCCGTCGGGCGCGATCAGGCTGCGGAAGGGCGGGGCCCCGGAGGCGTGCTGCCTGTCGGGCCCTGCGGGTCCTGCGGGCCGTGCGGTGGCCGATGTCACGGTGGCCGATGTCATGTCGATCATCGACAGCGCCAGCCGCACCAGCTCGACCTGTGAGTGCGTCTCGGTCTTGGCGAGGATCGACTTGATCTGCGCGCGGATCGTGTCGGGCGAGCGCCCGCGCTCCGCCGCGATCTCGGCGATCGAACGGCAATCGACGAGGCGGCACAGGATGTCGCCCTCCGCGCGGGTCAGGTCGAACGCCTGCCGCAGGATATCGCAGAACCCCTCGGGCAGGCGCAGCCCGTTGGACGCGGCGAGCACCAGATCGGTGCCGTCCGGTGCGGTGCAGCGTTGCAGCCGCAGCACCATCAAATGCCCGGGTCCGTCGCCGCGCAGGCGCAGCATCGCCGTATCCTTGCGCCGGTCGGTGAGCAGCATGGCCAGCGCAGCGGCAAGCGCCGGGCGATCATCCTCGTGCAGCGGCAGGTCGGCCAGAGCCGCCCGCGTGCCGATCCCCAGCACCTGCCGCGCCGCTGGATTCGCCGCGCGCACCGCGCCGCTTCCATCGAGCACCATCGCCGCCACCCGCTCGAACGGGGCGAGCATGGCCGCCAGCCCGTCCCCGGCGGGCCCGGTTTCGCCGGCCGCCACCCGGTCGAGCAATTTGGTCGCGCGGCGGAAATGCGCGGCGATCTTCGGGTCGTCGAGCAGGCGCGGCGCGCTGAGATCGACATGCGCGCGCAGCGGCGCGACGGTGCTCTCCCAATGGTCGAGCAGCGCCTCGAACCGCTCGGGATCGAGCGCCACGTCGTAGAGCCGGTCGATGGTCTCGTCGCGATCCGCCTCCGACAGCGTCGCCGCCGTCCAGCGGCCCGTTTCCGCCGCTCCGGGGCCGTCTTTTTGCCGTGATGTCATCGAAGGCCCTGAAACCAGTCACTCGCTCGTCGTCAGTATTGACACCATGAGTGTCATTTTCAAGGCACGCGGCCCCCGTGTCAGGCGAGATCGGCGAAGTGATCGCGCAGCGCGGTCCATGTCGCTTCGCTGCCCGCGCAGAGCAGCACGCCGGTCTCCCGGGCCGTGCCGTAGTCCTGCCCGTCAAGCATTCGCGCCACCCCGCCCGCGCGCTGACAGATCAGCACGCCTGCCGCGTGATCCCAGGGGTTGAGCCGGTCCGACAGCACGAAATCCGCCGCGCCCTGCGCCAGCAGCCGGTATTCGTGGCACGAGCAGCGCAGCGCCGTGGCCTGCGCCAGCGCGGCAAGCCGGGGATAGAGCGCCTCCTGACGCGGCTGATCCATTAGCGAGGCGTGGACATAGCCGTGGAGATCGCCCAGCGCCCCGCCCACCGCCGTGGTGGCCGCGCGCCCGGTCCCGTTCGCGGCGACGAGGCGCGCGGGCGCGGTCTCGTCGGCGATGAGCCAGTCGTCGGCGATGGGATCGTAGAGCAGCCCCAGCACCGGGCGGCCGAATCTTGTGACCGCGATGATCACGCCGAAGAGCGGCAGCCCGTGGACGAAATTCCACGTCCCGTCCACCGGGTCGATGATGATCGCCAGCTCGGCCTCGCCGACCTCGTCGCGCAGTTCGGACCGGGCGGCGACCGCCTCCTCGCCCACGATCAACGCGTGGGGAAACAGCCGCTGCAGCCCGCGCGCGATCATCGCCTCGGCGGCGTGGTCGGCCTCGGTCACGAGGTCGCGGGGGCCGGTCTTGGCCATTGCCGCGATGCGCGTGGACGCGCGGAACCGGGGCAGGATCTCGGTGCGCGCGGCGCGGCGCACCAGGTTGACCAGCGCGGTCTGCTGCGCGGGGCTGAGCGGCGCGGAGAGGGCGATGGGCAGCGAATCGGTCATGGTCTCTCCCCTGTGGATGCCGGGCCTGATTGCCAGCCGGGTGCCACGGTTTCAACGCGACGCTTTGGCTTTCGCGTGCGGATTGAGTATTTGGACCAGGAAGAAGCCGGATGATGCTATTCGCGCGCGCGCAGCACCCTTGCGGGACGGGCGCGCAGCGGGCCGAGGGCGAAGCCGAGCCCGGCCAGCAGCGTGATCGCCGTGCCGCCGGCCACGGTGATCAGCGCCGAGGGCCAGATCACGGCGAATGGCGTGTCCATCACGAAGCGGCTCACCGCCCAGCCGCCGGCGATCCCCGCGCCCAGCGCGACGAGCCCAGCCGCCGCCCCGAGAATCGCCGCGCGCAGCGCCAGACCGCCGAGGATGCGGGCGCGCGTGGCCCCCAGCACCTTGAGGATCGCCGCCTCGCGGGCACGGGCGCGGGCATCCGTGGCCGCCGCGCCGACCAGCACGAGGACCCCGGTCAGAAGCGTCACCGACGCCCCCCATGACGTGGCCGAGGCGAGGCTTGCCAGCAGGTCCGTCACCCGCAACAGCGCGTCGCGCACGTTGATCGCGGTGACGTTGGGGTGGCGGTCGGTCACGTCGCGCAGGATTGCCTCTTCGGTCGCCGCGCTGTCGGCATAGACCGTGGCGATGAAGCTGTGCGGCGCGCCCTGCAATGCGGATGGGTTCATAAGCATGACGAAGCCCATGCCGACGCTGGAGAAATCCACTTCGCGCAGCGACGTGATCGGCGCCGTGATGTCGCGCCCGAGGATGTTTACGGTGATCTCGTCGCCCAGCCCGATGCCCATTTCCGCCGCCTCCTCGGCGGCGAAGCTCAGTTGCGGCGGCCCGGTATAGCCCGCGCCCCACCACTCGCCTGCGGTGAGGGTGGTGCGCGCGGGCAGGTCCTCGGCATAGCTCACCGCGCGGTCGCCCTCGACCACCCAGTGCCCCGGCGCCACCTCGCGCGCGGGGCGGTCGTTGATGCGGCTGATCACGCCGCGCAGCATCGGCGCGTGATCCACGCGGGCAACGCCCGGATCGCCCTCCAGCCGGTCGAGGAACCAGGCCATCTGACCCTTCTGCAGATCGACGAAGAAGAACGACGGCGCGCGGTCGGGAAGGTCGGCGGAGATGGCGCGGCGCAGGTTGCCGTCGATTTGCCCCACCGCGGCCAGCACCGACAGCCCCAGCCCCAGCGCCAGCATCACCGGCCCCGCCGTGTTGCCGGGGCCACCGATCGCGCCCAGCGCCCAGCCGAGCATGGGCCGCCCGGTCAGGCGCGGGCGGAGGGCGCGCGCCGCGCGGGTGATGCCCTGTGCCGCCAGCCACAAGAGCGCCAGCGCCCCGATGATGCCGGCGGCGGTCCAGAGTGTCAGCGGCGCGTTGCCGGAAAAGAGCGCTGCCGCCACCACGAGCGCGGCGAACAGCCCGGCGGTGAGCAGCACCCAGGGCCAGCCCGGCCAGTGCGCGCCGCCGCCGCTCGCGTCGCGGTAGAGGGCGGCGGCGCGCACGTCGCGCGCCCGTGCCAGTGGCCAGAGGGTGAATATGAGCACGCTCAGCACCGAATAGAGCGTGGCCTCGATCATCGGCGCGGGGTAGGCGGCAAAGACCGCCGGAACCGGCAGCCGCGCCGCGATCACCGGCCCCAGCGCCACCGGCAGCCCCACCCCGAGCAGCAGGCCGCCCGCGATCCCAAGGATCGCCAGCGCTGTCACCTGGAGGAAATAGGTCAGGAAAACAGTGCCCTGGTCTGCTCCCAGCGTGCGCAGCGTGGCGATCACCTGCACCTTGCCCGCAAGATAGGCCCTGAGCGCTGCCGAGATGCCGACGCCCCCCACGGCGAGGCCCGACAGCCCCACCAGCACCAGGAACGCGCCCAGCCGGGTGACGAATTCGGCCACCCTCGGGCTGGCGTTGCGGGCGTCGGTCCAGCGGGCGCCGCTTTGCGCGAGGTCCTGCTCGGCGCGGGTGGCCAGCGCGTCGAGATCGACGCCCGGGGGCAGGTCGAGCCGGTAGCGCGAGGTGAAGAGCGAGCCCGGCGCCAGCAACCCCGAGCCGTCGAGCGCCGCGCGCGCCACGATGGTGCGCGGCCCGAGGCCAAAGCCCGCGCGCGACGGATCGGGCTCGCGCGTGATCTTGGCCATCAGGGCAAAGCTTTGATCTCCAAGGCGAAATTCATCGCCCACCTTGATCCCCAGCCGGGTGGCCAGCACCGGTTCCATCACCGCGCCGGGCAAGTCGTCGGTGCCGTCGAGCGCGCGCGACAGCGGCATGTCGGGGGCGAGACCCACCGCACCCACCAGCGGATAGGCCGCGTCCACTGCCTTGACCTGGGTGAGTTCGCGGGCGTCGCCGGCCACCGCCATCGAGCGGAAATCGGCGATTTCCGAGACGCGGGTGGCGGCCTCGTCCATCCACAACCTCGCGGTTCGCGACGCGAACCTGTAGGTTAGCTCGATCTCGGCATCGCCCCCCAGAAGCGCGGCTCCTTGCGTGGCCAGCCCGGCCTGCACGCTCTCGCGCAGCGTGCCGACGGCGGCGATCGCCGCCACCCCGAGGATCACGCAGCCGAGGAACACGCGAAAGCCGCGCAAGCCCCCGCGCAATTCCCGTCCCGCCAGCCGGGCCGCGACGCGCAGGCTCATGCGGCCGCCGCCGGGGCGATGCGCCCGTCGCCGAGGCTGATCACGCGGTCGCAGCGGGCGGCTAGGTCCGGGTCATGGGTGACGAGCACCAGCGTCGCGCCATCGCGGTCGCGCAGGCCGAAGAGCAGGTCGGCGATCGCGGTGCCGGTGGTGCTGTCGAGGTTGCCGGTCGGCTCGTCGGCGAGAATCAGGGCGGGGCGCGGGGCGGCGGCGCGGGCCAGCGCCACGCGCTGCTGCTCGCCCCCCGAAAGCTGCGATGGGTAATGCCCCGCGCGGCCCGCAAGGCCCATGGCGGCCAGTTCCTCCATCGCGCGCCCGCGCGCGTCGCGACGACCGGCGAGTTCGAGCGGGGTGGCGACGTTTTCCAGCGCGGTCATGGTGGGGATGAGGTGAAAGGACTGGAACACCACACCGACATGCGCGCGCCTGAGCCGCGCCAGCGCGTCCTCGTTCATGTCGCCCAGGTCATGGCCGAAGGCGCGCACGGTTCCGCCGGTCGCGCGCTCCAGCCCGCCCATCAGCATCAGCAGCGAGGATTTGCCCGACCCCGAGGGCCCCACGAGCCCGACCGTCTCGCCGCTGTGGACATCCAGCGTGATCCCGTGAAGTATCTCGACGGGACCGGCATTGCCGTCGAGCGCAAGCCGGGCACCGGTCAGGGAAAGAAGGGGAGTGCTCATGGGGATGCGCCTGTTTCGCCGATGTTTTGTGTCATATGGGGTAGCCGGTCACCTCGGCAAGGCGCTCTCGCTCATTCTGTGGCTGGCCGTGCCCGCACACGCGGAAGATGACGCTGCGCCGGTAACCGTGCTGGCGCTGGGCGACAGCCTGACGCAGGGCTATGGGCTGCCGCCGGAGGACGGGCTGGTGCCGCAGCTTCGCCACTGGCTGGACGAGCGCGGCATCGCCGCCGGGATCGTCAACGGCGGCGTGTCGGGCGACACCACGGCGGGCGGCGCCGCGCGCGTGGGCTGGAGCCTGACGCCGGAGGTGGACGCAATGATGGTGGCGCTGGGCGGCAACGACCTGTTGCGCGGCATCGACCCGGAGGTCAGCCGCGCCAATCTCGATACCATCCTCGAAGAGGCGGCGGCGCGGGATGTCGAGGTATTGCTGGTGGGGATGAGCGCGCCTGGCAATTACGGCGCCGATTACAAGGCCGCCTTCGATGCGATCTATCCCGATCTCGCCGACAAGCACGGCACGCTCTTGGCGCCGGATTTCTTTGCCGGGCTGGGCGAGGGCGATCCGGCGGAGTTGCAGCGCTACTTTCAGCCCGACGGCATCCATCCCAACGCGGAGGGCGTGGTGCGGATCGTCGAGGGGCTGGGGCCGCACCTGGCCGCGCTGATCGAGGCCGCGAAATGAGAACGGGCCCCGCAAGGGGGCCCGGTCCAATCGTCTCGCCAAGGGCGGAAGCGCCGCTCAGGCGAGGGCGATGTCGCTGGCGGACTGACGCCCGTCGCGGCCCGATTCGATCTCGAAGGTCACCTTCTGGTTGTCCGCGAGACCGGTCAGGCCAGCGCGCTCGACCGCGGAGATGTGGACGAAAACGTCCTTGCCGCCGCCGTCAGGTGCGATGAAGCCGAAACCCTTGGTGGTGTTGAACCATTTCACTGTGCCAGTAGCCATATGCCCTGAACTCCTGATTGTTTGCTGCCCGCGGAAGTGCGGCAGCCTGGCTCGTCGTCGTGCAAGATCGAGTGACTGAGCCGTAGAGGAGCAGGTGGTCGATAGGCGTAACGTTAGCGAGTGCAATATGGGGCGAGGCACCGCGAAACGCAAGGGCTATCGTGCAGGGTGCGAAAGATCACAGCACGGTCACCACGGTGCCCGTGGGCACGCGCTTGTACAGGTCCTGCACATGTGCGTTGACCATGCGGATGCAGCCGTTGGACACCGACCGCCCGACGGAGGCGGGCTGGTTGGTGCCATGGATGCGGTAATAGGTGTCGCGCCCGTTCTGGAACAGGTAGAGCGCCCGCGAGCCGAGCGGATTCTCGGGCCCTCCGGGCTGTACGTAGTCGTTGCCGATGAATTTCTCGTAGGCCTCGGGCTCGCGCGCGATCATCTCGTCGGTGGGCCGCCATGTGGGCCACTTCTTCTTGACGTCGATGGTGGCGGTGCCGGTGAACGCGAGCCCCGCGCGCCCGACGCCCACGCCGTAGCGGCGCGCCTCGCCGGGGGCGGTGACGAGATAGAGGAAATGCGCCCGCGGCAGCACGATCAGCCGCCCCGGCGGGTAGGCCATTGTGAAGCCCACCTGCTGCGGTACGAATTTCGGGTCGATCTGTGCGGCGTGGGCGGCCTGTGCGGCCTGTGCGGCGTGGGCGCGCGCGGGCAGGACCGCCGGAGCCGCCAGCGTGGCGAGCCCGGTGACGATGAGGGAACGGCGGTCGATCATGGCATGTCCTCCACGGGTCGTGTTGCCCGTCCATATGGGGCTGGGCGCCGCGGGATTAAGTCAAAACCCGGTGAATGCGGCAAAAAACGCGGCCCCGTGGCTTTTGCGCTCAGATCGCGGTCCAGTCGTCGAAACGCCAGGGCACGGGCCGCCGGTGCCAGGGCGGGCGGGGGTGGCGCGGATCGGTCTTGCGGCGGGTCATGGCGTGGCTCCTCGTGGCCTGTGTCCTTGGCAACGAGGTGGGGGCGGCGGCGCGGTCCGGCCAGAGGCGGTGGTGGGAACGTGAGCGGGTGTGAGCGGCGCGGCGGTCTTCGGCCCTGATTTCGCGTTGGGGGCAAGAGGCCCGGTGTCCGCCTTGGGCCAGCCTCACCCCGCCAGCGCCAGCCGCCGCTCGCGGCGCATGACGAGGCGGATGGTGATGACCCCCGCGACCCCGGTGGCGAACATCAGCCACAACAGCGGAAACGCCCCGCGCCCGGGTGTGAGCAAGAGCCCCGCCAGCGCCGACAGCGCCGCCCCCAGCCCGATCATCAGCGCTCCCGACAGCCCGCTTGCCGTGCCCGCAAGGTCGGGCCGGATCGACAGCGCCCCCGCCGTGGCGTTGGGGATCACCATGCCGTTGCCCAGCCCCATGAAGGTCATCAGCCCGAAGAAGCTGAGCGGCGTGCCGAACCCGGCGTGAAACAGCGCGAGATTGAGCCCGATGCCGCCGGCGTTGAACAGCGTCCCCCACAGCACCATCCGGTTGACCCCCACGCGCGTGGAGAACCGCCCCGACGCGAAATTTCCCAGGAAATAACCGATGGCCGGGGCCCCGAACAGCAGCCCCAGCAGCGACGGCGACAGCCCGAACACCTGGTCGCCCACGAAGGGCGCGCCGCCCAGATAGGCAAAGAACGACCCCGAACTGAGCCCCGCCGCCGCCGCGTAGCCCCAGAACCGGTAGGAGGTCAGCAGCACCGGGTAATGGCGGAACTGCTGTGCCAGCGTGCGCCCCGAGAGCGGCGCGGTCTCGCCCAGGTCGCGCCGGCACAGCCAGAACAGCGCCGCACCGAGCGCGAACAGCGCCCAGAAATTGGCCCGCCAGCCGAACGCCTCGTCCAGCAGCCCGCCGAAGGCCGGGCCGATCATCGGCACCACCGCCATGCCCATCGTCACGTAGCCGATCATCGAGGCGGCGCGGTCCTGGGGCACCATGTCGCGCACGATGGCGCGCGAGAGCACCATCGCCACCACGATGCTGGCCTGCACCATGCGGAAGGTGAGAAAGACATAGACATTGGGCGCCGCGATACAGCCGAGCGTGGCGGCGAGGAACAGCCCCAGCCCCGTCAGGACCACCGGCCGCCGCCCCCAGCGGTCCGAGATCGGGCCGATCAGCAGTTGCAGCCCCGCGTTTACGGCGAGATAGAGCGCCACCGAAAGCTGGATCACCCGGTACTCGGTGTCGAAATGCGCCACCATCCCCGGCAGGGAGGGCAGAAAGATGTTCATCGCCAGCGCCGACAATCCCGCCATCAGGATCAGCGTTGCGATATGTGGTGGGGTTGTGCGATCCAGAAACCGGACCTTGACCTCGGACTGCATGGGCGCACGCTAGAGGGACGGGACGGGGATGTCCATTTGCGCTGCGCGCAAAGCCGGGTTTGATTTGCCAATTTGCGAGTTTGCATCAATATATTTGCACTACTTTGCAAATTTGCGGGATTCCGGTTGGTCCCACGCCCCCGACTGCGTATGCTGCGCGCCAGCACGAGGCCAGCACGAGGCCAGCACGAGGCCAAAGTTGGCCAGGGAGGAAAGAGGACCGCCATGCAAGACATCCTTCAGGAACTCGAATCCCGCCGCACCGAGGCAAGGCTCGGCGGCGGGCAGCCGCGGATCGACGCGCAGCACGGGCGCGGCAAACTCACCGCGCGCGAGCGGATCGAGCTGCTTCTCGATGAGGGCAGCTTTGAGGAATTCGACATGTTCGTGGCGCATCGCTGCACCGATTTCGGCATGGAGAAGAACCGCCCCTACGGCGATGGCGTGGTGACCGGCTGGGGCACGATCAATGGCCGTCAGGTCTATGTCTTCAGCCAGGATTTCACCGTTCTGGGCGGATCGGTCAGTGCCACCCACGCGCAGAAGATCTGCAAGATCATGGACATGGCCATGCAGAACGGTGCGCCCGTGATCGGCATCAACGACTCGGGCGGGGCGCGCATCCAGGAAGGCGTGGACAGCCTTGCGGGATATGGCGAGGTCTTCCAGCGCAATATCGAGGCGTCGGGCGTGATCCCGCAGATCAGCGTCATCATGGGCCCCTGCGCGGGCGGCGCGGTCTACTCGCCCGCGATGACCGATTTCATCTTCATGGTGAAGGACAGTTCCTACATGTTCGTCACCGGTCCCGACGTGGTCAAGACCGTGACCAACGAGCAGGTGACGGCAGAGGAGCTGGGCGGCGCGCTCACCCATACCCGCAAGTCGAGCGTCGCCGATGCGGCATTCGACAACGATGTCGAGGCGCTCGCCGAGGTACGGCGGCTGGTTGACCTGCTGCCGCTCAACAACCGCGACAAGGCCCCGGTCCGCCCGTTCTTCGACGAACCGGGCCGCGTCGAGGCGAGCCTCGACACGCTGATCCCCGCCAATCCCAACATGCCCTACGACATGAAGGAGCTGATCCACAAGATCGCGGACGAGGCGGATTTCTACGAGATACAGGCCGAATTCGCCAAGAACATGATCACCGGCTTCATCCGGCTGGAGGGGCAAACGGTGGGTGTCGTGGCCAACCAGCCGATGGTGCTGGCGGGCTGTCTCGATATCGACAGCAGCCGCAAGGCGGCGCGCTTCGTGCGGTTCTGCGATGCCTTCGAGATTCCGATCCTGACGCTGGTCGACGTGCCCGGATTCCTGCCCGGCACGGGGCAGGAATATGGCGGCGTCATCAAGCACGGGGCCAAGCTGCTCTTTGCCTATGGCGAGGCGACGGTGCCCAAGGTGACGGTGATCACCCGCAAGGCCTATGGCGGGGCCTATGACGTGATGTCCTCCAAGCATCTGCGTGGCGATTTCAACTATGCCTGGCCGACCGCCGAGATCGCGGTGATGGGGGCCAAGGGGGCGACCGAGATCATCTACCGCGCCGACCTGAAGGACCGTGAGAAGATCGCCGCGCACACGGCGAGTTACGAGGACCGCTTTGCCAACCCGTTCGTCGCCGCCGAACGCGGCTTCATCGACGAGGTGATCCAGCCGCGCGGCACACGGGTCAGGGTGAGCCGGGCCTTCGCGTCGCTGCGCAACAAGAAGGCGGCGCTGCCCTGGAAGAAGCACGACAACATCCCGTTGTGAGGAGGATGGGGGCGCTGCCCCCGTCGCCGCAAGCGGCGACTCCCCCGGAGTATTTCGACCAGGAAGAAGCGACCAGGAAGAAGCGAGGAGACGAAGGGCATGGCCCGTGACCGTTGGCATGTGATCGAGGAGGAGGGCGCGCTCGTGCTGGCACGGCGCCTGCCGGCGCGCTTCGATCTGGCCGCCGAGACGGTGCTGACCGGGCAGGTCGGGCGGCGGCGGCTGGCGCATCTGGTGCGTCAGGATATGTGGCGTGCGCTGCGGCATCTGCGCGGATTTGCGCCGGTGGTGCGGGTGGCCCGCATCCCCGGCGGCCTGCACCTGCGCGCAGGCGGCGCGGTGGCGGGCCGGTTTGCGCGCGCGGATGCGGAGGCGCGAATCGCCGCGCTGCTGGCCGATCCCGGCCGCCGCGCCCGCTGGACGGGTGGCGGGCGATGAGGGCGGGCGTTCTGGCCCTTGCCCTCTCGCTCGGCCCCGCAGCCGCAGCGCAGGAGGAGGCGCTGCGGCTGCCCTCGGGGCAGGCGGCGCGGCTCTTCGAGGTGCTGACCGACCGGCCCGCGGGGGGCGGGCCGATCTACCGGTTTCGCTATGTCGCCGAAGGGTTTTCCGCCGGGGCGGAGCGGCTCGACGCGATCTCTGCCGATCTCGCATGGCTATGCGAGGCGCATGCGCTGCCGCGCATCCCGAATTCCGGCCCGCGGCCCGGGCGCGTGATCATCTCGCTGGCCGACCGCGGTTCGGAATTCGGCGTCTATGACGAAGCGGTCACGCAGGTGTTCGAGGCCTACCGGGTCGAGGGCGACCGTTGTATCTGGGAGATGTTCTGATGCTGTTGCGATATCTTGCCCGAAAACGGCCCGGTGCCCGGCCAGGTGCGGCTTTGTGGACACATACGCGCGGGATCGTGCATTCAATATGTTCAAATCGCTCGATTTCCGCTAGCGTTGGACGAGGTTGCACCCAAGCGGCCTTTACCTCGCCAATCCGGCGGGCCCCGGGATCGTGCCCGGGCGCGCCATCAACCGAAGATACGAGAGACAGGAGTATTACATGTCCAGAACCTGCAAGAGCGTTCTCGCCCTTGGCTTCATCGCCGTTGTCGCCGCCTGCGCGCAGCCGGCCGAGGAAGAATTCGTCGTGGTCGAGCCGATCACGGAAGAGCCTGAACAGACCGGCAAGTACAAGTAAGCCCACCGGGCTGACGGCGGGAGGGGCGGTGTCGCCCGTCCCGCCACACCGACAAGGCACGCCGCGCCCTCGGCTTTGCTGGGGGTCAAGATGTTGAAACATCGCGGTTTTCCCGGGCGCCTTCCGGGCACGGATTATCAGTTCACCATCAGGCGGGCCAACCCGCGCGGGATCACGCCGCTGGTCGCGCGCGAGCGGTATCGCGATCGCAAGCCGCTCGACCGGCGCGCAGATACCGAGTTTCTGCGTGCCATCTGGCAGCATTTCGGCGACCGGCCCTTCGAGCGCGGCAACCTCGATGCCGGGCGGCTGAGCTGGCTGATGGGCCGCGAGATCAAGCCCGCGGAGGAGCCGTTCGACCCCGCAAGTTACGAGGCGCTGCTGGTGCTCGACGTGGCGGTGGCGCGGCAGAACTTTCCCGAGCTGTTCGACGGCGGGGGCGCGCCATGAGCGGGGCGGCGATCGGCGGTATCCCGCGCAGGGCGTGCGTTTTCCGGCGGTCGGGTGCCGAGCGCGGGGCGCGGACGACATGGCGCTTGGCGCGCCGCGCGGGGGCTGGCAGGCTTTCGGGTGTCACGGATCCTCTTTCCCCGACTGCGCCCTATTGGCGTGCGGTTCGTGACGTCCCCCCCTGCGGGCGGTCCGATGGCATTTTCGCCGCCGGACCGCCCCTTTTCTTAGTGGGCGCGGGGGCCCGTGGCTCAGAAGCTGAACTGAACCGAGGTTTGCAGGCGCGTGGCGTCCTCCGATGCGCCGCTGGCAAGCTCGCGCTCGACCCAGCTCACCTCGGCCCCGAGTGTCAGGCGATCCACCGGCGAGTAGAAGATGGTGGCGTGCACGGTCTGGTGCTCTTCGCTGTCGGTGGGTGCAAAGGTGTCTTCGGCCGAGTAGTAGCCGTAGGAGAGCCCGCCCTTGAGCTTGTCGGTGAAGGTGTGCGTCACCTGCGCGGTCGCGCCGAATGCCTCGATGGTGTTGAGCTTTCCGGTGGCGTCGATGAAGCCGTCCTGCCCGGCGCCGTCGATGATGTAGCGGCCGATCCCGTCTCCATAGGTGAACGAGCCGACGATCTGGCCGCCCGCCCAGAGCGGCGTGCCGCCCGCGACGTTGAAGCCCCAGCCGGTCTCGCTGTCGTTGCCGAGCTGGCTCGGGGCTTCGAGGTCGCGCAGCACGGCGGCACCGCGCAGGTGGCTGCCGTTCTGCTCCCACTTGGCCGCGATCACGAGATCGGGCGACTGGTCGAAATCCGAGTTGGAGCCCGCGAAGGCACCGTTGGCCGTTTCGCCAACCGATACGGTGGCGCCGCCGACCACGCCACGCCCGGAGAATTCCCCGTTCTCGATGGCGACGGAAAAGTTGAGCCCCTTGCCCGCCTCGTGCGTGTAGCGAAGCTGCGCCTGGCGGATGAAGGGGATGCCCGAGGGCCCCTGAAAATCCACCGTCGCGGGGTAGGCCGAGAGCGGCATGAAGGTGGTCCATGTCTGGCCCGCGGTCCAGCCGTTCCACTGGCCATAGGCGTGGCGCAGGCGCGGTTGGTGCGAGTTGGTCTGCACCTCGTTGCCGCGGGTGCCGAAAAAATCGATCTCGACAAAGGTGGTGAGCGGGCCCTTCTCGGTCTGCGTCTCGGTTTTGAAGTTCAGCCGCGTCTGGCGGACATGGGCGTCGAAGCCGCCGCCATCGTCCGCGTCGATCTCGAGGCCGGGGACGAAGGTGGTGTCGCCCTGTCCCTGATCGAGATCGTAGATCAAATCGAGCTTGGTGTAGCCGCCGAAGGTGAGGGTGGTGCCCGCGGGCAGGTTGACATGCCCGCGGCCCTCGATCTCGTCGAGGCGGTCGGTCAACTCGCGGACCTGGTTCCGAAGATCCTCGTCGCTCTCGGCGAGCGCGGGGCCAGCGTGGATGGCCAGCAGCAACGCGGATGGCGCGAGGGCCATTGCGATCTGTCGTTTCATGGGTGGGTCTCCTCCCGTTTGTGGTGTCAGGCGGGTGCCAGGCGCGCCCCGCAGGCCGCGGCGCATCGGCGGCCTGACCCACAATGGCAAGTCGGCGGATCACTTGATGCTCACGTCAAGGTGATCCACGGAAATGTGTAAGCGCTTGAAAAAACGTGATAATAAACTATTCGTTACAAATTTGTCAGTGAAATGTGACAACGCCCGCGCACCGCGCCGCGCGGGCCGGGACCGCTAGAGGAAGGGACGAGGAATGTTCAAGAAAATCCTGATCGCCAACCGGGGAGAGATCGCCTGCCGGGTGATCAAGACCGCCCGCAAGATGGGAATCGCCACCGTCGCGATCCACTCCGATGCCGACGCGCAGGCGCTGCATGTGCAGATGGCCGACGAGGCGGTGCATATCGGCCCCTCGCCCGCCAACGAGAGCTATATCGTCATCGACAGGGTGATGGACGCGATTCGCCGCACCGGGGCCGAGGCGGTGCATCCCGGCTATGGTTTCCTGTCGGAGAACCCCAGGTTCGCCAAGGCGCTGGAGGCCGAGGGCGTGGCCTTTATCGGCCCGCCGGTCGGGGCGATCGAGGCGATGGGCGACAAGATCACCTCCAAGAAGCTGGCGCAGGAGGCGGGGGTGAACACCGTGCCCGGCGTGATGGGCCTGATCGAGGATGCCGAGGAGGCGGTGAAAATCAGTGGCGAGATCGGCTATCCGGTGATGATCAAGGCCAGCGCGGGCGGCGGCGGCAAGGGGATGCGCATCGCGTGGAATGACGAGGAGGCGCGCGAGGGCTTTCAAAGCTCGAAGAACGAGGCCGCGAGCAGCTTTGGCGACGACCGCATCTTCATCGAGAAATTCGTGACGCAGCCGCGCCACATCGAGATTCAGGTGCTGTGCGACAACCACGGCAACGGCATTTATCTGGGCGAGCGGGAATGCTCGATCCAGCGCCGGAATCAGAAGGTGATCGAGGAGGCACCGAGCCCGTTCCTCGATGAAGAGACGCGCCGCGCGATGGGCGAGCAGGCCGTGGCATTGGCGCACGCGGTGGGTTATGCCAGCGCCGGAACGGTGGAATTCATCGTCGACGGCGACCGCAACTTCTACTTCCTGGAAATGAACACCCGCCTGCAGGTCGAGCACCCGGTGACCGAGCTGATCACCGGCGTGGACCTCGTCGAACAGATGATCCGCGTGGCCGCGGGCGAGACGCTGGCGCTCTCGCAGGGCGACATCACGCTCAAGGGCTGGGCGATGGAGAGCCGGCTCTATGCCGAGGATCCGTATCGCGGCTTTCTGCCCTCTATCGGGCGGCTCACGCGCTATCGTCCGCCGCAGGAAATCGCCGCCGGGCCGTTGCTGGACACGGCCAAGTGGCAGGGCGAGGCCCCGGCGGGCGAGACCGCGGTGCGCAACGATACCGGCGTCTACGAGGGCGGCGAGATCAGCATGTACTACGACCCGATGATCGCCAAGCTGTGCACATGGGCCGCCGACCGGGGCGCGGCCATCGAGGCGATGCGCGTGGCGCTCGACAGCTTCGAGGTGGAGGGAATCGGGCATAACCTGCCGTTCCTCAGCGCGGTGATGGACCATCCCAAGTTCGTGAGCGGCGACATCACCACCGCCTTTATCGCCGAGGAATATCCCGACGGATTCAACGGCGTGGACCTGCCCGGGGATGTGCTGCGCCGGATCGCGGCGAGCACGGCGGCGATGCACCGGGTGGCGGAAATCCGGCGCACGCGCATTTCCGGGCGGATGGACAACCACGAGCGCCATGTCGGCGAGGACTGGGTGGTGAGCCTTCAGGGTGAGAGCTATCCCGTCACCGTCTCTGCGGACCGGGAGGGTGCGAGCGTGCGCTTCGGCGACGGTGCCACCCTGCGCGTCGCCAGCGACTGGACGCCCGGCGATCAGCTCGCGCGGCTCGACGTGGATGGCCGCCCGCTGGTGCTCAAGGTGGGCAAGATCACGCAGGGGTTCCGCATCCGCAGCCGGGGGGCTGACCTGAAGGTCAACATCCGCACGCCCCGTCAGGCGGAACTGGCCGCGTTAATGCCCGAGAAACTTGCCGCTGATACCTCGAAGATGCTGCTCTGTCCGATGCCCGGCATGATCGTAAAGGTCAACGTCGCCGAGGGCGACGAGGTGCAGGAGGGGCAGGCGCTGTGCACCGTGGAGGCGATGAAGATGGAGAATATCCTGCGCGCCGAACGCAAGGCCACGGTCGCGAAGGTCAACGCCGCACCGGGCGACAGCCTGGCGGTGGACGACGTCATCATGGAGTTCGAGTGAGGCGATGACCCGCGCCCCGCGCCATAGCTCCGTGCCGGTGGCCTGCCTCGCCGCCTTGATCCTGCTCGCCGCCTGTCAGCGCGAGCAGGAGGCGGCGCAGCGGGCGTGGCTGGGGCAGTGGTTTGCGCTGGGCGAGACGCTGTCCTTTGCCGCGACGCGGGGCTGCGCGGCGGGGCTCTACCGGGTGGTGACGGGGCAGGTGAAATCGGCCCTGCCGGTCACGCGGAGCGTGGCCCGGATGCGCCGCGAGATCACCGGGCGCGGGGCGGCGGCGCTCGATATGCCGGGGATGACAGCGGATGCCGCCCTCCTGGCGATGGCGGGCCACCACCGCGAGACCGGCATGACGATGCGCCGCGCCGGACTCGAGGCGCGCGCCTGCATGGACGCGAAGACCGAGAGCGTGGTCCGCCACGCGCTCGATGACCGGCGCACGGTGCTGGGCTGGGACGCGGGCCGCGGCGCGCTCATCCTGATGATGCCCGCCGAGAGGCTGCTCGTCGTGGCGATGGGCGAGGGCTGAGCGATGCGGCGTGCTCAGCTTCTCCCCGCCTGGCCCTCGCGCATCTCACGCTGGCGCGCGGGCAGCTTGTCGATGGAGCGCACGATCTCGCGTACCTGCCAGGGTAGCGGCTTGCGCAGGTATATCTCGCCATCCTTGCCGATCAGCACGAGCCCGAAGCCGCGCGGATGTAGTTCCTGCCGCCAGGCGGAGCGCGCCGCCGGGTCGGTATCCTTGACCACCACCACGTCGCGCACCGCGAGCGCGTCGAGACGGTCGGTGATATACCCCATCTGCTCGACATACCGCGGATCGGCGGGTGTGTCGGCAAACACCACGAGCGGGCGCTTGATCCAGAGGAATTCGTCCGGCGTGACGTCCTGCGCGCTCACGATGAGCGGAACGTCGGCGTCCGGTGCGGTGTCCTGCGCGGCAGCGGGGGACGCTGCGAAGACAAGGAAAAAAAGGGCGAATAGCGGTTTCATGCGATCTCCTGCTGGGCAAGATATAGGGGTATCGCGCCGGAATGCGAAGCCCGATCGGCCGCATCGGGAAAAAACGACGCGGGTGATCCCGCGATCAGGGTGGGGCGGCACGCCGCGGCCCCGAACCGGGCCGCAACGGACAGGCGCCATCGCGGACGTCGTCCCGCCTTGCGGGACCCGACGCACCGCCACCGCCGGCCTGCAACACCATTCGGCCACGCGCCGGCCCGCCGGGGCGGACGGGCTGGCACGGCTGGCCGGGAAAACCGGACCGGAGAGCGCGGCGACACAGCCGCGCGACGGTCATCCGACAAGAGGACAAGACAATGACATCGAAGAAAGACACCTGGCGTGACCTGGCCCGTGCGGAGCTCAGGGGGCGCCCGCTCGAAGACCTGACCTGGCAGACCCTGGAGGGAATTCCGGTCTCGCCGCTCTACACCGAGGAAGATGTCGAGGACCTGCCGCACATGGGCAGTATCCCGGGGCAGGCCCCCTTTACCCGCGGGGTCAAGGCGACGATGTATGCCGGGCGTCCCTGGACGATCCGGCAATATGCCGGCTTTTCCACGGCCGAGGAATCGAACGCCTTTTACCGCCGCAACCTGGCTGCCGGGCAGCAGGGCGTGTCGGTGGCCTTCGATCTGGCCACCCATCGCGGCTATGACAGCGATCATCCGCGTGTCGAGGGCGACGTGGGCAAGGCCGGGGTGGCCATCGATTCGGTCGAGGACATGAAGATCCTCTTCGACGGCATCCCGCTCGACAAGGTCAGTGTGTCGATGACCATGAACGGTGCGGTCATCCCGGTTCTGGCCAGCTTCATCGTCGCGGGCGAAGAGCAGGGGCATGACAAGGCGGCGCTGTCGGGCACCATTCAGAATGACATTCTAAAGGAATTCATGGTGCGCAACACCTATATCTATCCGCCCGCGCCGTCGATGCGGATCGTATCGGACATCATCGGCTATACCGCCGAGCATATGCCGCGCTTCAATTCGATCTCGATCTCGGGCTATCACATGCAGGAGGCGGGCGCGAACCTCGTGCAGGAACTGGCCTATACGCTGGCCGATGGCCGCGAATACGTGAAGGCGGCGATCGAGGCGGGGATGGACGTGGACAGCTTCGCGCCGCGCCTGTCGTTCTTTTTCGCCATCGGGATGAATTTCTTCATGGAGGCGGCCAAGCTGCGCGCCGCGCGGCTGTTGTGGCACCGGATCATGACCGAATTCGGCGCGACATCCGAGAAATCCAAGGTGCTGCGCACCCATTGCCAGACCAGCGGCGTCAGCCTGCAGGAGCAGGATCCCTATAACAACGTGGTGCGCACCGCCTATGAGGCGATGAGCGCGGTTCTGGGCGGCACGCAGTCGCTCCATACCAACGCGCTTGACGAGGCGATCGCGCTGCCCACCGATTTCAGCGCCCGGATCGCCCGCAATACACAGTTGATATTGCAGGAGGAAACCGGCGTGACCAACGTGGTCGATCCGCTCGCGGGCTCTTACTACGTGGAGAAACTGACCCACGATCTGGCGGAAAAGGCGTGGGAGTTGATCGAGGAGGTCGAGGGGATGGGCGGCATGACCCGCGCGGTCGAGAGCGGCATGCCCAAGCTGCGCATCGAGGAGACGGCGGCGACCCGGCAGGCGATGATCGACCGGGGCGACGAGGTGATCGTCGGCGTTAACAAGTACCGCAAGGAGAAAGAAGACCCGATCGACATTCTGGACGTGGACAACGTCAAGGTGCGCGACGGGCAGGTCAAGGCACTGGAACGCATCCGCGAGAACCGCGATCAGGCGGCCTGCGATGCGGCATTGGACGAGCTTACCCGCCGCGCGCAAGAGGGCGGCAACCTGTTGGACGCGGCGGTCGAGGCCGCGCGCGCCCGCGCCACCGTGGGAGAAATCAGCATGGCACTGGAGAAGGAATTCGGACGGCACCGCGCCGAGGTGCGGACGCTGGCGGGCGTCTATGGTGCCGCCTACGAGGGCGACGAGGGATTCGCGGCAATCCAGCAAGACGTTGAAAAGTTTGCCGAAGAAGAGGGTCGCCGCCCGCGGATGCTGGTCGTCAAGATGGGGCAGGACGGGCATGACCGCGGGGCCAAGGTGATCGCCACGGCGTTTGCCGATATCGGCTTTGACGTGGATGTGGGCGCGCTCTTCCAGACGCCCGAGGAGGCGGCGCAGGACGCCATCGACAACGATGTGCATGTCGTGGGTATCAGTTCACAGGCGGCGGGGCACAAGACGCTCGCGCCGCGCCTTATCGAGGCGCTGGAGGCGCGCGGCGCGGGCGATATCCTGGTGATCTGCGGCGGCGTCATTCCGCAGCAGGATTACGAGTTCCTGAAAAAGGCGGGCGTGAAGGCGATCTTCGGTCCCGGCACCAATATCCCCGACGCGGCGCGCGACATTCTCGATCTCATCCGCGCGACGCGTGGCTGAGGCGGGCGTTTTTCGCGTCGGTATATTGTCGGTATTCTGTCGGTATCGCGTCGGTGCGGCGGCGGTCGCGCCGTTGCCCCCCCCCGCGGCTCAGCGGTCGGAGGGGTGGTTGACGCCGTCCACCCACGGGATGGGGTCGAAATCGCGCGGGTTCACCCCCTCGATCGCGCCGAGGTTGACGCCGTATTCGTTCGGGTCCGACCGCCGCCGGTGATGGGTGTAGATGCCGCAGCGGCTGCAGAACCAATGCTGTGCCGTGCCGGTCCCCCACTGGTAGAGGGTCAGCGCGTCCGCGCCCCTGACGATTTCGAGATCGTCCAGCGCGACGCTGATCGTGGCCGGGCCGCGCCTCCGGCAGAAGCTGCAATCGCAGCGATGCGCGTCGCCCAAGGCGGGATCGCGCGGGCGCAGCCGCAATTCGACCGCGCCGCAATGGCAGGTGGCGGTGAGCGGGGCGGTCATCGGCGCTTCCTTACACGGGGAACGGGCGTGCGGCGAAACCGGTAGCGCGCTGCCGGGTTGGGTGGCGCGCCGTCCTGAAGCGTCCAGAACCGTGGCCCGCCCAGCCGCAGGAACACCGGCAGAGCCAGGATCACCCCGGCGACGAAGCCGCCCGCGTGCGCCCAATAGGCGATGCCGCCCATGTCCGGGTCGGCCCCCAGACCGGCGATCACCTGGAAGGCGAACCACAGGATCAGCATCAGCGCCGCCGGGACCGTGATGATCCGCACGAAGAAGATTATGATGACCAGGATGTCCACCCGCGCGCGCGGAAACAGCAGCAGGTAGCCCCCCATCACCCCCGCGATCGCGCCCGACGCGCCCACCGTCGGCACCATCGAGCCCGGCCCGCCGATGACCTGCGCGATCCCGGCGGCCAGCCCCGAGGCGAGGTAGAAGCCGAGGAAGGGCAGGTGGCCCATCCGGTCCTCGAGATTGTCGCCGAATATCCACAGGAACAGCATGTTGCCCCCCAGATGCATCAGCCCGCCATGCAGGAACATCGAGGTGAGGAGCCCCGTGTACTCGCCCCTCGCGGTGACGAGGGCAGGGATCATCGCCCAGTCGTTGAAGAAGAGCCGCAGCGCGCGCTCATCCGAGAAGAGCGGCCAGTAGCTCAGGAACACGGCCACGTTGAGCGCGATCAGCGCCCAGGTGACATAAGGGGTCGAGCCCGACGGGTTATGATCGCGGATCGGGAACATGAGGCGAAGCTAGCGCGCTTTGCCCGGCCCGGAAAGGCGGATGTGATCTGCGGGGCACCGCTTTCCTGAAAAGAAAGCGGTCCGAAATCTTTTGAAGATTTCGGCGCCCGCCGCGGTCAGGACATGCCGCCCAGGAGCGCCGCGTTGCCGCCCGCCGCGGTGGTGTCGACGCAGACATGGCGTTCCAGCAGGGCGTGGCCCAGGTCGGGCATGCCGGTGACGAGTGGCAGGATGGGCCCCGCGCGGCGCGCCAGCGCGTCCGCGTAGGCGCGGGCGTCGGCCTCGTCGCCCCACCACAGCGCGCCCGACAGGCCGCCCATCGTCACCAGCGCCTCGGGGTCGACCCGGCCCGTGGCCGCGACCGCGACGCCGCCGACCGCCTCGACCGCCTTCTTTTGGGCCTCGGCCGCGTCCTTGCCCGGCCCGAGGCACAGGAGTGCGGGACGCAGATGGGTGGTGAGCCGGTTCGATTCGCCCGTGGGCCCCGGCAGCACCAGCGCCTCGCGCGCCGTGTGCGGCGTGGCGTTGGCGCGATCGAGCGCCGCCTGCGCCGATGCTTTCGGCATCGCCGCGTCCCATTTCGCGCCCTCTTGCGGGGCCGGATGCGCCTGGAAGCGGGCAAGGTAATGCGGCCCCCCGGCCTTGGGGCCGGTGCCCGACATCCCCTCGCCGCCGAACGGCTGCGAGCCGACGATGGCGCCGATCTGGTTGCGGTTGACATAGATGTTGCCCGCGTGCACCGCCTCGGTGACGTGCTGCACGCGGTCGTCGATCCGGGTCATCAGGCCGAAGGTGAGGCCATAGCCGGTGGCGTTGATCGCGCCGATCACGCGGTCGAGATCGCGCGCCCTGTAGGTGGCGAGGTGCAGCACGGGGCCGAAGATCTCGCGCTCCAGATCGGCGATGCCGTTCACCTTGATGAGCGTCGGCGCAATGTAGGTGCCGGCGTTGGGCGTCTTCAGTTCGTGCATCAGGCGGCCCTCGGCGCGCGCGGCCTGAATATGGTCGGCGATGCCGGCGCGGGCCTCCTCGTCGATCACCGGGCCGCAATCGGTGGGCAGGTTCCACGGGGTGCCAACCACCAGCGCGTCCATCGCGCCGGTCAGCATCTCGGTGAAGTCGTCGGCGATATCCTCCTGCACGTAGAGGCAGCGCAGCGCCGAACAGCGCTGGCCCGCCGATTGAAAGGCCGATTCCACGATCGCCTGCACCGCCTGTTCGGGCAGCGCTGTCGAATCCACGATCATGGCGTTGAGGCCCCCCGTCTCGGCGATGAGCGGCGCGCCGGGGCGCAGGTGTTCGGCCATCGCCTTGCGGATCTTGAGTGCCGTGTCGGTCGACCCGGTGAACGCCACGCCGCCCACGCGCCCGTTGGAGGTGAGCCACGCGCCCACCTCGCCCGCGCCGGGCAGAAGTTGGCAAGCGGTCTTCGGCACCCCCGCCCGGTGCATCAGGCTGATGCCCAGATGCGCGATGAGCGGGGTCTGCTCGGCCGGTTTCGACAGCACCGCGTTGCCCGCCGCGAGCGCCGCCGCGATCTGCCCGGTGAAGATGGCGAGCGGGAAGTTCCAGGGGGAAATGCAGGTGAACACCCCCACCGGATCGCCCTCGGGCGCGTTTGCCGCGTAGTAGCGCAGGAAATCCACCGCCTCGCGCAGTTCCGCCACCGCGTCGGGGATGGATTTGCCGGCCTCGCGGTGCAGGATGGCGAATATCTCGCCGTAATTCTCCTCGTAGAGATCGGCCACCTTGCCCAGGATCGCCGCGCGCTCGGCGGCGGGGGCGTCCCACGGCGTGGCGGCGGCGAGCGCGGTCTCCACGTCCTTGCGGCTGGCAAAGGCCACGGTGCCGGGCGTGTCCGCCGGGTCGGCGGGGTTCTCGACCTTTTCGGGCGGCTGCGGATCGGATTTGCCGGCGAGGATCGGCCCGGCCTGCCAGCTCTGGGTGGCGAAGGGCGCGCGCGCCGCCTCGATGGCGTCGAGCGTGGGCTCGTGGCGCAGGTCGAACCCGCGCGAGTTCGGCCGCTCGGGCTGGAACAGCTCCGGCCCGGTGGGCAGGTGCGGGGTGGGGTCGCCCGCCGCCTCGAACGGGTCGCGGGCGACCTCTTCGGGCGGCACGCTCTCGTCCACGATCTGGTTGACGAAGCTGGAATTCGCGCCGTTCTCCAGCAGGCGCCGCACCAGATAGGCCAAGAGGTCGCGATGCGCGCCGACGGGGGCGTAGATGCGGCAGCGGGTGCCCTCGGATTTGAGGATGATGTCGTGCAGCGCCTCGCCCATGCCGTGCAGGCGCTG
This sequence comes from Roseovarius ramblicola, assembly GCF_042430665.1. Lineage (NCBI taxonomy): Bacteria > Pseudomonadati > Pseudomonadota > Alphaproteobacteria > Rhodobacterales > Roseobacteraceae > Roseovarius > Roseovarius ramblicola. The sequence goes on from NZ_JBHMEC010000012.1 coordinate 126,189, forward strand.
GAACTCGTACGCCGACTTGTCCTGCCCCATGTCGAGGATCGCGGCGGCGGTGTGGGCGTTGTGGGTGGCGAATTGCGGATAGATGCGGTCGGTCATCGACAGCAGCTTGCGCGCGCCCGCGATATAGCTGATGTCGGTCGCCGGTTTCGAGGTGAAGACCGGGAAGCCGTCGACCCCCGCCACCTGCGCGCGCTTGATCTCGGTGTCCCAGTAGGCCCCCTTGACCAGCCGCACCATGATCCGGCGATCAAGGCGGGAGGCGAGGTCGTGGAGGTAGTCGAGAACGTGGCCCGCGCGCTGGCCGTAAGCCTGCACCACCACGCCGAACCCGTCCCATCCCGCGAGCGCGGGCTCCGACAGCACGGTCTCGATCACGTCGAGCGACAGCGACAGGCGGTCGGCCTCTTCAGCGTCGATGTTGAGGCCCATGCGCGCCGATTTCGCCAGCAGGGCGAGGCTGCGCAGGCGGGGCACCAGCACGTCCATCACCGTCTCGCGCTGGGCCACCTCGTAGCGCGGGTGCAGCGCCGAGAGCTTGACCGAGATGCCGGGATTGTCGCGCACATCGGCGTTGGTGCAGGCCGCCGCGATGGCGGTGATCGCGCGGGAATACGAGAGGTGATAGCCGGTGGCGTCGGCTTCGGTGCGCGCGGCCTCGCCCAGCATGTCGTAGGAATAGCTGTAGCCCTTCTTTTCCATGCCCGCCGCGCGGTCCATCGCGCTGCGGATGGTCTCGCCCAGCACGAACTGACGGCCCATCTCGCGCATGGCGCGGCCCGTGGCGGTGCGGATCACCGGTTCGCCCAGCCGCTTGACGGCGCCGCGCAGCGTCCCCGCGAGGCCCGGCGCGTCGTCCTTGAGCACGCGGCCCGTCAGCATCAATGCCCAGGTCGAGGCGTTGACCAACGGCGAGGTGGAATGGCCCATGTGGCGGCCCCAGTCCGACGGCGCGATCTTGTCCTCGATCAGCGCGTCGATGGTCTCGGCGTCGGGCACCCGCAAGAGCGCCTCGGCGAGGCACATCAGCGCGATGCCCTCTTCGGTCGAGAGGCCGTATTCGGCCAGGAACACCTCCATCAGCCCCGGGCTGGCCTGGCCGCGGATGGCGCGCACCAGATCGGCACCGCGCGCCGCGATGCGGGCGCGATCCTGCGGCGACAGCGCGGCCCCGTCGATCAGCCGGTCGAGGGCGGCGCGCTCGTCGGCATAGGTCTCGAGCTCGATGGTGCGGCGCATGTCGGTGTCGTATGGCATGGAATTCCCCTCTATTGCGCGGCCATCATAACACCCGTTCAGGGGTGACTTTTCCCGTTTGATGTGGTTTGACTGGTCGATCCGGTCATTCAGGAGGGCGATCATGGGCCAGACCGACCATTCCGATCTCGACCGGTTCGACCGGGCGATTCTGCGGGTGCTCGCCTCGGACGGGCGCATCAGCGTGACCGATCTCGCCCGCGAGATCGGGCTGTCGAAATCGCCTACGCAGGCGCGGCTGCGGCGGCTGGAAAAGGCCGGGATCATCACCGGCTACCGTGCCTTTTTCGACCCGATCCGGCTGGGGCTCGATCACGTCAGCTTTGTCGAGGTGCGGCTCGACAACACCCGCGAGAGCGCGCTGGCGGCGTTCAACGCGGCGGTGGCGAAAATCCCCGAGATCGAGCAGGCGCATCTCATCGCGGGCAGTTTCGACTATCTGCTCAAGGTGCGCACCCAGGACATGACCGAGTATCGCCGCGTGCTGGCCGAGGCGATCTCGACCCTGCCGCATGTTGCCAGCACCTCGACCTACGTGGCGATGCAGGCGGTCAAGGAGACCGTGCTCGGCGATGTGATTTGATTTTGCGCGCCGACGTGCCATCATAATAGCCATGAGACGGCTGACCGCTCTCCCGATCCTGTGCCTGCTGATGCCCGCGGGCGCGCTGGCCTGCCCGGACCCGCCCGATCACGGCGCGGCGCTCGACGTTTTGTTTGAGCAGGTGCAGCGGGCCGAGACCGAGCGCGACGCGCGTCTTTTGAACAACGAGATGTGGGAGATCTGGGCCGATGCGCCCGATGCCCATGCGCAGGACTTGCTCGATGAGGGGATGACGCGCCGCGCGTCGTATGATTACGACGGGGCGGTGGCGGCGTTCGACGCGCTGATCGACTATTGCCCGGACTATGCCGAGGGCTACAATCAGCGCGCCTTCGTCAATTTCATCCGGCAGGACTATGCCGCGGCGCTGCCCGATCTGGACCGCGCCGTATCGCTGTCGCCGCGCCATCTGGGCGCGCTGACCGGGCAGGCCATGACGCTCATGGCGCTGGAGCGTCCGGGCGAGGCGGCGCTGGTGCTGCGCCGCGCGCTCGACCTCAACCCGTGGCTGACCGAGCGGCACCTGTTGCCGATGCTCGAACAGGCCGAGCGCGATATCTGAACGCCCCCCGCCAGAAATGCGTTTTCCTCGCCGCCGGCAAACGCTAGGACGGCAAGGCCGCTTGCGGGCGTGGCGGAATGGTAGACGCATGGCACTTAAAATGCCTGGGCCGAAAGGCCGTGCCGGTTCGAGTCCGGCCGCCCGCACCAAGGTGACGCCGCCGCCGCGCGACGGGCGCGGGACGACAGGCGTGATACCGACGCAGGACCGACACGAGACCGGGGCCGCAAAACGGCCCGGAGCGGCCCGGCACAGGGTCAGTCGTTCATCGCCTCCTCGTCGTTGCCCTGCTCGATCCATTGCGCGAGGATCGAGCGCAGGAGCGCCACGTCGCGAGTCTCGATCGCCTCGGACAGCGAGCGCAGCGCCTTGGCCAGCTCGATCTCCGACAGGTGCCCCTCCTGCGCGCGCAGGATGCGGGGGTGCGGCGTGGTGAGCATGTCCGAACCGATGAGCAACTCCTCGTGCAGCTTCTCGCCCGGGCGCAGACCGACCACCTCGATGCCGATATCGCCGTCGGGGTTGTCCGCGTCGCGCAGGGTCAGCCCCGCCGCCTCGATCATCCGCAGCGCGATGTCGCGCACCCGCACCGGCGCGCCCATGTCGAGCACGAAGAGATCGCCGCCGCGTGCGATGGTGCCCGCCAGAAGCACCAGCCGCACCGCCTCGGGGATGGTCATGAAATAGCGGGTGACATCCGCGTGCGTGAGCGTGACCGGCCCGCCGCGCGCGATCTGTTCGGAGAAGGTGGGGATCACCGAGCCCGACGAGCCCAGCACATTGCCGAAGCGCACCATGGAGAACCGCGTGCGCGTGGCGCGGGTGGCGAGGTCCTGCACGATCATCTCGGCAAAGCGCTTGGACGCCCCCATCACCGAGGTCGGGCGCACCGCCTTGTCGGTGGAGACGAGGATGAACCGCTCGACGCCCGCGTCCTGCGCCGCCTGCGCCACGGTGCGGGTGCCGATCACGTTGTTGCGCATGCCCTCGATGGCATTGGCCTCGACCATCGGGACATGCTTGTAGGCGGCGGCGTGGAGCACGACGTCGATCTTGCGGGCCTGCATCAGCACCGAGACAAGCGCCGGCTCGCAGACCGAGCCGAGGATTGGCATGATCTCGACCTCGGGGGCGAGGTCGCGCAATTCGCGCTCGATCTGGAACAGCGCGTGCTCGGCATGGTCGAGCAGCACCAGCGTCTTGGGCGCGCAACTCGCGATCTGGCGGCACAGTTCCGCGCCGATGGAACCGCCCGCGCCGGTCACGAGGATGCGCCGCCCGGCATAGGCATCGGTCACGCCCGGCAACTCGTTTTCCAGCGCGTCGCGGCCCAGAAGCTTCGTCGGGTCGATGGGGCGGCTTTCGTAGGGGGTGACGGCGCGGCCGGTCACCATGTCGGCGAAGGAGGGCAGCGCGTGCACCTCGCAGCCGGTGGCGGCCAGCCGCCGGGTAAGACGCGTGCGCGTCGCCTCGCTCGCGCCCGGCATGGCGAGGATGATGCGCCCGATCCCCTGGCGCGCGACGAGGTCCTCGATCTCGTCGGGGGCGTGCACCCGCAGGCCCGATACCGTGAGCCCGCGCAGTCGCGGCTCGTCATCGGCAAAGGCCACCGGGCGCAGCCGGGCGTCGTGGCGCAGCGCGGTGGCAAGCTGCTGCCCGGTCTGGCCGGCGCCGTAGATCAGCACCGGCAGGCGATCGCCGGTCGCGTCACCGGCGGACGCGGGCCGGGCCGCGCCGGGCGCGATCCGGGCGCGGAGGCGGCGCAGCGCGTTGAGCAGGCTCTGGGGCATGGCAGGGTCGGTCCTTGTGCGGCAGGGTCGCGTGACGTGCCTCAAGGTAAGCCGACCTGACCGGCGGCGGCAATGGTGTTCAACGCCCTGTGACGAACCGTGTGTGCGCGCCCGCCGGTCAGCGGCGGGCGCCGCGCCGATGCGGGGGCGGGGCGGCTTGCCCGGACCGGTATCCGGGGCCGATGTCAGCCCATGATATCGGTAAAGATGTTGGCCTCTTCCTGCGGGAGCCGCGGGGCAGGGCGCGCGCGCTTGGCCGGTTTGGGGCCGGGTGCCGGCGCGACGCGGCGGGGGCGCACGCGGCGTTGCGCGGCGATGCGGTTCATCCGTGCCTGATGCGAGAACACCGAGGCCCGGCGCAGCCGCTTTTCGTCCAGTGTGAGATAGCTCAGCAGCACGCCGCAGCACAGCGTCAGGTCATACCAGAAGGCCGAGAGATCCTCGGCCGGCGCGGCGATGAAATTGGCCGTAAAGCTCGACGCCAGCACGAACAGCGCGAGGCTGAGCGCGGCGAGCCGCAGGGCCGCGCCAATCATGAACCAGATGGCGAGCGCGAGCAGGCCGATCTCGCCTGCCGCCTCGCTGATCTCGGGGTCAAGCAGGGGACGGAACAGGACCGCCGTGTCAAACCCGTCGACGAGGTCGAGCGCCACCGCCATGAAGAAGGTGCCGGTGACAACCCGCAGGAGGTTGACGCCGATCTGATCGACGCCTCGGGTCTGGTGCTGATTCATGACGATCAGGCCTTTCTTGCCATTCGCGGGAAACCGGGCGTCACTTGCAACCTGAACGAAACACAAGTGCAGACCATCACCGCGAAATCTGGCCGGAATCTGACCGTTTGAGGGAAAATGCGCGCCCGGCCTCCAAAGCGTACCCGCGTTCATCCGCAGTCGCGCGCCACGCTCCAACTGTTTGATTTCGCATGTTCTGGGTGCTCAAATCCGGGTCCTGTTGTTGAGCAACATGCACTGGTGTCAGCCACCCGATGAACCGCTCCCGGTCCGCCTCTGGTGCGCGCCCGGTTGCGTGGACGACGGTCCGGTGGCAGGCGTGCGGTTCCTGGCAGGGGTCGTCGTGAAGAGGGCGGATCTGGTCTGGAGCGGTCGTTGGGTGCTTGGTCCCGGCGCGGAATCAAGGCCGAAGGCCGCCGCGCCATCGCCA
>NZ_JBHMEC010000013.1:0-2606 GCF_042430665.1 Roseovarius ramblicola
TCATGAGGTCTGGAGAATATCGACTGTGAGAGACCGCTTCCGGGCCTCCTGGCGTCCGAGCTGGTGCCACAGTACACGACTCATTGGATTACCGGCCTTCGGGGTGCGTTTTGCCGCCATGCGCTTATGGCCGTTGGCGGGTCGAACAGGAGCCATCTTCGGACCGTGTCGAGGCCGGTGCGAAACCATGACTTTTCGCGCCGCCCGTGCGCCTTCCTGCGGATGTTTCCGCGCCCATGGGCAAGCGTGGCGCAACGGTAGGCCCAGGTCATCGCGAGCGCGACAATGCCGATCAGCATGTCCAGTTTTGCAGGGTCGGTGATGTGGGTATCCTCGAGGTTCAATCCACGCGTCTTCGCATCACCGAACATGCATTCTATTGCCCGGCGTTTGCGGTAATCGCGCAGCGCGCGCGGCGCATCGTCGGTGTTGGTTGTGACGATCAGGGCCTCGCCCCCGGGCAAGCGCCTGGCGGCGAAACGGAGCGTCCTGTCCATGCCTTCCAGGCGGCCCTCCCAGGCCCCGCGGCGGTGTTTGCGCAGGAGCGTTGCGAAGGTGAACGCGTTGCCTCCTTCAAGCCGCACCCGCAGGCCCTCACGCAGCCGGATCGCGAAGGGGATATTGTTTTTGCACAAGAATTCCAGTCACTCGGCACCGATGAACTCACGATCCGCCAGCACAAGCTCGATTGAACCGGCCCCGAACAGGCCCAGATAGCGCTGCATCAGCGCGATCCGCTGACCGGTGTCCGAGTTGCCCGCGCGGCCCAGTTGCACCCACATGAGCGGCACCCGGAACCGCCGCGTGACAATGGCCAGAACCAGCACATTGATGTCCCGCCCGCCCAGCTTCCAGTTCGTCCGGTCCAGTGCCAGGCGCCTGGGGCGGGCATGGTTCAGCAGCCTGACGATCAGCCGGGCTGTCGCATCCCCGTCCAGACGTTCATGCTGAAAGAACCGCTGCAGGCGGCGATAGTTCGAGCTATGCAACGCCGCCCCCGGGACGTGGCTCGCGATGTGGCTCAGGTTCACGGTACGGGCCTGCGCAACCCCGCAGATCAGCACCGCAAGCGTCACAAGCCGGGACTTGCTGAACCCGAATTGCAGCCCTGACATCTTTACCAGAGGGGCGAAAACGGCGTCGGGCATATCGAAGATACTCCTGGCAGAGTGTCTTCAATCCGAATCCATTTCGCCCCTCAACGCAACAGCGTCGTGTACTGTGGCCCTGGCGTGGTGCCGGCCTGTAAAACCAGTCCGATACCGAGGTTGTGGCGCGCCCGAAGCTCCGTATCAACGGCCGACCGGACCTTCTCGCGATCAAGACCGCGGGCAAGATAGACAGGAACATCGCCGCCATCGACCGCGAGCGTGCCAAGGTAGAGAAGTTCGTCGGTCAGCTTTTCCACAGCGGGCAGATCAAGCGCCTGTTCCAGCCGTGCTTTCAGGTGTTCCGCGACCCAGCCGTCCCGTACCCGATAAAGCCTGTAACGATCAGGGTTGGCGGGCGTGGCATGTCCGTCGGAGACCTCGAGATCGGCCACCTTGTGGTTTCCTTCTTCCGTATCGCCTTCTTCGACCCGGACAACCACCTCGGCCGCGACCGGCCCGACTTCTTCTTCATCGTCTATCAGGTCGCCGTCTTCCCAGCCGGCAGGCACGAGAAAACCCAGTTCCGTCAGGAGACCCGGATCGAGGCCACGAGATTGGAGCCATGCGCCTGAGACCCTGTCTGCCCCGATATCCCAGATAGCCAGCAAGGCGGGCATGACCGCCATGCTCTCTGCGTCGTCGGGCGCGCGCCCCTCACGGAGGATATTCCAGTGTCTCAGCAGCCGATGGCCCAGAACCCGCTCGAAGGGGTCGTCGAGGCTCATAAGGCTGCTGGTGTTGCGGTCGGTAAGCGTGAAGTCGAGCGTTTGGGCCTCGTCTCGTCCGGCGCGGCGATACCGCACCGCAATTTCGATGAAGCGGATTGCGACCGCCCGCTCAAATGTCTTCGGGAGGCCTGGCTGGCTGTCGATGATCCCGGCGATATCTTGATCAATGGTGGTGGAAAGTGAGAGGCGATTGGCCAGGTTGCCGATGCTGATGTCAGCGCGGATTACCCGGGCGCGCTCAATCACCACATCGTCGAGCTCCGGCGACCCCAGGTCGAACCCCTGCAGGAATTGAGAAATGTCGTAAGCCTGAAAGTCGACGGGCTAGTTGGAATAGGTCTGAACGAGTGCCGTCTCGATAAACCGCTCGGCAATCGTGTGCCGCAGCTTTCGGTTTCTTGCTCGAACGTGGACCCGGCCGGTCGATGGCGTATACACGATCATAGCCTCGCCGGGTGGGCGGAAATAGATGCTCGAACGGTTACCTTCCTCGTCAATCTCCCGAACGCTCGTCGGTCGATCAGGGTGGAACAACAAGTACATCTCCGCGGCCGGTTCGTCGCCCTGCTCGGGAATGTCGAATCTGTCGATGCTGTAACCGTCACCCCGATCGAGCTGCTCGTTGAGGTCAGAGAGAAGCTCGTCGAGCAGTGCGCTGCCTGAGCTACTCCCCGTCTCTTGGACAGGATCTGGCGTAAATCAAGCTACTCTTTGCACCTGCTGATCG
>NZ_JBHMEC010000014.1:0-38876 GCF_042430665.1 Roseovarius ramblicola
TCGTCGAAGATCAGCAGACTGCAAATCGTAGCTTATGTCAGTGTCCGAATTTCGGGGGGTAGCTCAGTTGCGACGGCGGCCTTCTTGAAGCCTTTGCGCGCGCTGAGCCGGATCGCCCAGGATTTGAGAGGTGAGAACCGTCTGACCTGCGTCATCAAGGACGTGGCAGCAGATACAAGCAGACGTCGCATCTCGGCATCTCCGCATTTGGAGATACGGCCTGATCTGTCGATCTCGCCCGATTGGTATCGTCGTGGCGTCAGTCCCAGGAACGCGCCGACATCGCTCGATCGGCGGAACCTGCTCGCATCGTCCACTGTCGCGATGAAGTTGAGTGCCACGAGGGGGCCGACGCCCGGCACTGTCATGAGGCGACATGCCAATGTATTTTGCTTGGCAATATGCATCAGTTCATCGGCCAGGGCTTCCGCCGAGGCGCAAAGCGTCTTGTGGATGGGTATCATGGTCTGTGCCAGAAGCCCCAGCATCGGATCGCAGGCTCCAGCCTCGGCGAGTTGGTCTCGGAACCCTTGGCGATGATGCGCGCGTAGAACGGGCCCCATGCGGATGCCGAAGGTTTTGAGGACACCGCGGATATGGGCCGCGAGATCCTTGCGCATGCGGATCAGTCGTTCTCGCGCACCCACCAGCGCCCGCACTCGGTCAGAGGCTTCGCTACGAATATGGACTTCCGTGAACCAGCCGGTCCGGGACAACTGCGCCAGACCCTCCGCGTCCGCTTTGTCCGACTTGTTGAGGCGCGCAGACAGGGCCTTATGCGCCATACGAGCGTCGATGCAGATGATCGGGACCCCGCGCTTCTCAAGCTCACGCGTTAGCCAGGTGGCGAGTATCCCGCTTTCATGCACGACGCGTTCCGCATCAGAAACTTCCCGGGAAAGATGGTCGGCGATGACATCCGGGTCCGTCGGCAGGATCGCACGTTTCACAACCGATCCCTGCTCATCCACAACGCAGACCGAAACCTCTTTCAATGAAACGTCAAGACCAACATAATGGCTCATGGTCGTTCTCCTCACGGCTTTTGATTGGTGAGGCTGATCTTATCAGACCTCGTTCGCCCGAGGAGAGCGACCGCCGCGATCACACCATGTCATTCGTTTGCCTCGCGGCGAAGGTCGGCTCCCCGCCCTTCGTGTCGAACGCCGACATGCTTTGCGCTGCAGCATCTGCCCGGTCTCAGGCGATTAGCGAACGTTCGATTTCCGTTCCCTCTCACCGAAAACGACTGATATCGAAGTGTTCAGGTTGACGCATTGAAAAATGCACCTCTGGCCAATGAGTTACGAGCCATTCACCAAAACGACGCAGTCATGAGGTCTGGAGAATATCGACTGTGAGAGACCGCTTCCGGGCCTCCTGGCGTCCGAGCTGGTGCTCAGCCCTTGCCGTATAACCCTCGAAAACAACGGAAAATCCGGCCGCAGCCGGATCGGGAGAACGCTTTCGCGGGGGCAAGTGGCGGAGAGACAGGGATTCGAACCCTGGGACCCCGTGAAGGGTCAACGGTTTTCGAGACCGCCCCGTTCGACCACTCCGGCACCTCTCCGCGGGGGTCTGGAGCGTCCGTTTAATTGGCTTTGTCGGGCGGGGCAAGGGGGTTTGAGCTTGTTTCGCGCGCGAATTTCCATAGGCTCCGCGTGATCCGACTTGGCACGAGGGGAGGACGGGAACATGACGTGGCGGAACGAGGTTGCACGGCTGCGGGGCCTTGTTGCGGTGCTCGTCAGTGCCGCGTTTGTCGCCTCCGTTTTCGTCGCTCCGGCCCGCGCCACCGAGCGTGACCGGCTCGTGGCCTTCCTCGAAGTGACGGGCTTTGGTGTGGCGATCGACAGCATCGCGCAAACCGCAGAGGATGCGCCCGCGATGATCGGCATGACGCCGCAGGATTTCGGGCCGGCCTGGTCGCGGATCGCCGGCGAGGTTTTCGACAGCGCGCTGATGCGCGATATGGCGCTCGACATGCTCGAGGAGACACTCGATGTCGGGATGCTGGGCCACGCCGCGGCCTTTTACGCCTCGGATCTCGGGCAACGGTTGGTGGAGGTGGAGAACGCCAGCCATATGCAGCGCACCGACGAGGACGCGCGCGAAGAGGCCGAGGCGCGCGCCGCCGCGTTGCCGCCCGAGCGCCGCGCCGCGCTCGCTCGGATGAACGCGGCGATCGACGCCGGGGGCATGATCGAGCGTGCGATGCGCGAGATACAGGTCCGTTTTCTTCTGGCCGCCGCCGATGCGGGGCTGACAGAAGATGATTTCGATGCCGACATGCTGCGCCGCCTGCTGACGCAGGGGGCCGGGGAGGCGCGCGCCGAGATGCGCGAAGCGGCGCTTGTGAGCGCCGCGCGGACCTATCGCAGCCTGCCCACAGATGACCTGCGTGCCTATGCGCTTGCTCTCGAACATCCGGTGATGGCGCGTGTCTACGAACTGATGAACGCCGTGCAATTCGAGATCATGGCCAACCGCTTCGAGGCGCTGGCCACCCGGCTGGGCGAGGTGCCGCCCGCACGCGACCTGTGAGCCGGTGCACGCACGGCTCTTGACACCGCCGCGCCACTGACGCATACGGGCGCGACCGGCGGGCAGACCTGCCGGTTTTGCATTTGAATGACCCCCCCGAGGGGCGCTGTCCGAGGTGGGTACCAGGCCCGCAACACCCGCCATGCCGGGGGCCACAGGACGCGGAGCGAGAAGGAAAGAGCCATGTTTGCGGTCCTCAAGACCGGCGGCAAGCAGTACAAGGTGCAGTCGGGCGACCTGCTGCGTGTTGAAAAGCTTGCGGCGGATGCCGGTGAGAAAGTGCAGTTCAACGAGATTCTCATGCTGGGCGGTGACAGCCCGGTGGTGGGCGCGCCGCTGGTCGACGGGGCCGCGGTTCAGGCCGAGGTGATCGACCAGGTCAAGGGCGACAAGGTCATCAACTTCGTCAAGCGCCGCCGCAAGCACGGCTCGCAGCGCACCCGTGGGCACCGCCAGAAGCTGACGCTGCTGCGCGTGACCGAGATTCTGGACAAGGGTGCCGACAAGACCGGCGTCAAGGCCGCGATCGGCGCGGGATCGGTGGCTGGTGTGGCCGTGGCTGCCGCCGAGGCGAAGAAACCCGCCAAGGCCAAGCCTGCCGCCAAGGCCAAGCCCGCTGCCAAGACCAAGGCCGAAGCGCCCGCAGGCAGCGACGATCTCAAGAAGCTGTCGGGCGTCGGTCCCGCGCTGGAGAAGAAGCTTGTCGAGGCGGGCGTGACCACCTTCGCGCAGATCGCCGCCTGGACCGAGGCGGATGTCGCCGAGATGGATGAGAAACTGTCGTTCAAGGGCCGGATCGAGCGCGAAGGCTGGGTCGAGCAGGCCAAAGATCTGACCAAGGGCTGAGGAGAGACGAGATGGCACACAAGAAGGCAGGCGGGTCATCCCGCAACGGTCGCGATTCGGCGGGTCGTCGTCTCGGCGTCAAGAAATACGGCGGCGAGGCCGTGATATCCGGCAACATCATCGTGCGTCAGCGCGGCAACAAGTTCTGGCCGGGCAACGGCGTGGGGCAGGGCAAGGATCACACGATCTTTGCCGTGACCGAGGGTGCCGTGACCTTCCACAAGGGCCTCAAGGGCCGCACCTTCATTTCGGTGCTGCCAGTGGCGGAGGCCGCCGAGTAAGCCGGACCCGGGATATGTCAGGAACATGAGGGGGACCGGCACGCGCCGGTCCCTTCTTCGTTTCCGGGGAGCCGATCGGTCAAGTCGTCGTCACTTTCTGGTGCGGAGTGGTCCGGCAGCCTTGCGGCAGAGGGGCGTGTCCCCAATTTGAAGTGCGGGGGCTGTGCCCATCATGCGAAAGGAGGAGCGCATGACTTTCGAGACGGTGATCGACCAGCCGGTGATCGCGGCGGACCGGTTCGACCTGAGGCCGCTGCGCGCGTCCGATGCCGGGCTGATCGCGCATAACGCGGGTGACGAACGAGTGGCACGCGCCACGGCCAACATCCCGCATCCCTATCCGCCCGGTGCCGCCGAGGCGCTCATTGCGCGCGCGCAGGCCGCGGACCGGGCCGAGGATATCTGGGCCATCGACGGCAACCGTGCGGGCGGCTCCGAGGTGATGGGCCTCATCGGGCTTACCCGGGTGGACGAGGGCCAGTCCGAGATCGCCTATTGGGTCGCGCCGGCATGGTGGAACACCGGTATCGCGTCGGCGGCGGTCGAGGCCATCCTCGCGGCCAACCCGCACGCCGCGCGGACCGTCTTTGCCAGTGTCTTTCAGGACAACGCCGCTTCGGCGCGGGTCTTGACGAATTGCGGCTTTCAGTATCTTGGGGATGCCGAGAGCTACTGCGTCGCGCGTGGGGCCAACGTGCCCACATGGACTTACAGCCGCCGGATGGGCTAGGGCCGCGCGTGGCAAGCGGCGCGCGAAAGGATCTGCAATGAAATTCCTCGACCTGGCGAAGGTGTATATCCGCTCCGGAGCGGGCGGCGCGGGTTGCGTCAGCTTCCGGCGCGAGAAATATATCGAATTCGGCGGCCCCGATGGCGGCGATGGCGGCCATGGCGGCTCGGTCGTGGTCGAGGCAGTGGACGGGCTCAACACGCTCATAGACTTCCGCTACCAGCAGCATTTTTTCGCCGATGACGGGCGGCCCGGGCAGGGGCGCCAGCGCACCGGTGCCAGCGGCGGCGATATCGTGCTGCGGGTGCCCGCGGGTACCGAGATCCTCGAGGAGGATGGTGAGACGGTGATCGCCGACATGACCGAGGTGGGCCAGCGCGTCGAACTGGCCCACGGCGGCAACGGCGGCTGGGGCAACTTGCGGTTCAAGACCTCCACCAACCAGGCTCCGCGCCGCGCCAATCCCGGTCAGCCCGGCGTCGAGCGCACGATCTGGCTGCGGCTCAAGCTCATCGCCGATGTGGGTCTTCTTGGTCTGCCCAATGCGGGCAAGTCCACCTTTCTGGCCGCCACCTCGAACGCCCGGCCCAAGGTGGCCGATTACCCGTTCACCACGCTGCACCCCAATCTCGGGGTCGTCGGGATCGACGGTGCGGAATTCGTGGTGGCCGACATCCCCGGCCTGATCGAGGGTGCGTCCGAAGGGCGGGGGCTGGGCGATCTGTTCCTCGGCCATGTCGAGCGCTGCGCCGCGTTGTTGCACCTCGTTGATGGCAGTTCCGGCGACCCGATGGCCGATTGGCGCACCATCGTGGACGAGATCGGCGCTTATGACGCGGGTCTCGCGGACAAGCCGCGCCTGACCGTGCTGACCAAGATCGACACGCTAGACAACGAGGAGCGTGCCTTTCTGCGGGATGAGTTGCAGGCGGTCGCGGGGGGCGAGGTGATGCTCATGTCGGCGGTGTCGGGCGAGGGCGTGCCCGAGGTGCTGCGCACGCTGCGCGCGCAGATCGGAGCGCGCCGCGCCCGCGCCCGCCGCGAGGAGGTCAGCGAAGAGGACGCCCCGTGGCAACCCTGAGCGACGCGGCCCGCGTGGTGGTCAAGATCGGTTCGGCGCTTCTGGTGAACCGGACCTCCGGCGATCTGCGGGCCGAATGGCTCGCCTCGCTCGCCGCCGACGTCGCGGACCTGCGTGCGCGGGGGGCGGATGTGCTGCTGGTGTCGTCGGGTTCCATCGCGCTGGGCCGCGGGATGCTGGGCCTGCCTGCCACTACCCTCACGCTGGAACAGAGCCAGGCGGCGGCGGCGGTCGGCCAGATCCGCCTCGCGGGGGCCTACGAGGCAGCGCTGGCGGCACATGGTCTGCGGGCCGCGCAGGTTCTGGTGACGCTCGAGGACAGCGAGAACCGCCGCCGCTATCTGAACTCCCGCGCCACGCTCGATCAGCTTTTGCGCCTCGGGGTGGTGCCTATCGTGAATGAAAACGACACCGTCGCCACGGACGAGATCCGCTATGGCGACAACGACCGGCTGGCCGCGCAGGTGGCGGTGACGGCGGGGGCGGACCTGCTGGTGCTGCTGTCGGACGTGGACGGGCTCTATACCGCCAACCCGCAGACCGACCCGGGCGCGCGTCACATCCCGCAAGTGGCCGAGATCACGCCCGGGATCGCGGCGATGGCCGGGGATGCGGGATCGGGCTTCGCCAAGGGCGGCATGAAGACCAAGCTGATGGCCGCGCGCACCGCGACCGCCGGGGGCTGCGCGCTGGCGATCACCCGCGGCGACGTGGTGCGTCCGCTCGCAGCCCTCGGGGCGGGCGCGCGCGCCACATGGTTCGCCGCGCAGGGCGACCCGCAGCAGAAGCGCAAGGCCTGGATCGCGGCGATGAAACCGCGCGGGCGCATCATCATCGACGCGGGTGCCGCGCAGGCGCTGTCGCGTGGCAGCAGCCTCTTGCCCGCCGGGGTGAGCGCAATCTCCGGCCCCTTCGGTCGTGGCGACCCGGTGGAACTTGCCGACGAGGCGGGCCGCGTGCTGGGGCAGGGGCTGACGCGCTACGACAGCGGCGATGCCGACCGCATCAAGCGCCTGCGCCTCGATCAGATCGAGGCGCTGCTGGGCCATCCGCCGCGCGGGCCGCTCATCCACCGCGACGACATGGCGATCTGAGCGGGGCAGGTTTGGCCTCTTTCTGCCAGCCGGTGCCTGGCCCCGGCGCGGAGTCCAGGCCGAAGCCCGCCACGCCATCGGTCGTGCCGAAGGCATGCTTGCGGCATGACGTGCCTCCCGGACTGGCGATTTCGCAAGTTTATGGACCGTTTGGCCGTTATGCGGATGCCGGGATATAACGGCGTCGCCCGATCGACGGAGCGCCGCTCGCGGACGGGCGCTCACGCGGCTCACTTGGATGACCGGTTCAGGTCAAACCCGCCACGTTCATCCTGCACTCAAAACCCGCGCCAGCGTTGACAATAGTCAAGGAGCACGCCGCCTCCGCGGCGCACAGTCCCGCCACACGCATCCACGCGCAAAGGAGATCATCATGCGCGAAGTCATGACCAAGAGCATGGCCCGAAACATCTTCTACGGCGGGTCACTGTTCTTCATCATCATCTTCGTGGGTCTGTCGGTACATTCGCACCGCTACATCGTGACCACCTCGACCAATGCCGAGACGCTGACCGAAAGCGTCGCCCTCGGCAAGAAGGTCTGGGAGGACAAGACCTGCATCAACTGTCATTCGATCCTCGGCGAGGGGGCATATTTCGCGCCCGAACTGGGAAATGTCACCACCCGCTGGGGCGTCGCCGACGACCCGGAAGGCGCCTACGAGATGCTCGACGGCTGGATCAAGGCGCAGCCAAGCGGCATCGAGGGCCGCCGCCAGATGCCCTATTTCGAGCTGACCGAGGAGGAGACGCGCGGCCTCGCCGATTTCCTTCGCTGGGTCGATTCCATCGACGCACAGGGCTGGCCGCCCAACGACGCGGGCTGAGAAAGGACCGGACCAATGAAATACGAAACACAGAAGATCGCGCTGGCCTATTTCTCGGTGGCGCTGGCGCTGTTCCTCATTCAGATCATCGGCGGGTTGCTGGTGGGCTGGGTCTATGTCAGCCCCAATTTCCTGTCGGAACTGGTGCCGTTCAGCACGCTGCGGATGCTGCACACCAACTCGCTCATCGTCTGGCTGCTGCTGGGCTTTTTCGGTGCCGCCTATTTCCTGATACCGGAAGAGGCCGAGCGCGAGATCCATTCGACCAAACTCGCCTATCTGCAACTGATCATCCTCGTGGTCGGCACGCTGGGTGTGGTGGTGACCTATCTCTTCAACCTGTTCGAGGGGCACTGGCTTTTGGGCAAGGAGGGGCGTGAGTTCATCGAACAGCCCGTCTGGGTCAAGATCGGTATCGTCGTGGCAGCGCTGATCTTTCTCTACAACGTCTCCATGACGGTGCTGAAAGGGCGCAAGACGGCGATTTCCAACATCCTGCTGCTGGGTCTCTGGGGGCTCGCGCTTCTGTTCCTCTTCGCCTTCTACAACCCGCATAACCTCGCGCTCGACAAGCAATACTGGTGGTATATCGTCCATCTCTGGGTCGAGGGTGTGTGGGAACTCATCATGGCGTCGATCCTCGCCTTCCTGATGCTCAAGCTGACCGGGGTGGACCGTGAGGTGGTGGAGAAATGGCTCTATGTCATCGTTGCCGCCGCTCTCTTCTCGGGCATCCTCGGCACCGGCCACCACTATTTCTGGATCGGCACACCGGGCTACTGGCAGTGGATCGGCTCGATCTTCTCCTCGCTCGAGGTGGTGCCGTTCTTCGCGATGATGGCCTTTGCCTTCGTCATGGTCTGGAAGGGGCGGCGCGATCACCCCAACAAGGCCGCTTTGCTGTGGTCTCTGGGCTGCGCCACGCTGGCCTTCTTCGGTGCCGGGGTCTGGGGCTTTCTGCACACGCTGCACGGGGTCAACTACTACACCCACGGCACGCAGATCACCGCCGCGCATGGCCACCTGGCCTTTTACGGTGCCTATGTCTGCCTGAATATCGCGATCTTCACCTATGCGCTGCCGATCCTGCGGGGCCGCGATCCCTATAATCAGGTGCTCAACATGGCGGCGTTCTGGCTGATGTCGGGCGGTATGGTCTTCATGACCTTCACCCTGACGTTCGCGGGCACGATCCAGACCCATCTGCAACGCGTGATGGGCCAGTATTACATGGAGGTGCAGGACCAGATCGCGCTCTTCTACTGGATGCGCTTCGGCGCGGGTGTGGTGGTGTTCCTCGGCGTGCTGCTGCTGATCTATTCGCTGGCGATGCCCCGCCGCGAGATCATCTCGGCCGAACCCTCGGTTGCAGCGGAGTGAGCGACATGGACGGAAACTTGACCCTGAAACAGGGGGGGGCGGCAGACGCCCCCTTCTACCTCGCGCAAGGCGGCGAATGCGCGCTCTTCGAGGCGGCGAGCGCGAATGACCTGCCGGTCCTGCTCAAGGGGCCGACGGGCTGCGGCAAGACCCGGTTCGTGGCGCATATGGCCGCAAAGTTGGGTCGCCCGCTCTATACCGTGGCCTGTCACGATGATCTCTCGGCGGCCGACCTGATCGGGCGTTACCTGCTCAAGGGTGGCGAAACCGTCTGGGTCGACGGGCCGCTGACCCGCGCGGTGCGCGAGGGCGCGATCTGCTATCTCGACGAGGTGGTGGAGGCGCGCAAGGATGTGACCGTGGTGCTGCACCCGCTGACCGATGACCGCCGCATCCTGCCCATCGACCGCACCGGCGAGGAATTGGAGGCTGCGCCCGGCTTCATGCTCGTGGCCTCTTACAACCCGGGCTATCAGAATATCCTGAAAACCCTGAAACCTTCCACGCGGCAACGCTTCGTCGCGATGGAGTTCGACTTTCCCGCCCCCGATCTGGAAGCCCGGATCGTGGCCCTCGAATCCGGCCTGTCGGAGGAGCGTGCCGCCGCCCTCGTGCGCCTTGCCGGAAAACTCCGCGCCCTCAAGGGGCAGGATCTGGAGGAGGGGGTCTCGACCCGCCTCGTCATCTACGCCGCGAGTCTCATCGTCACGGGGATGCCTATCGAGCGCGCCATCGAGGCGGCGATGATCCAGCCCCTGACCGATGACGCGGATATCAAACGCGGGCTCCTCGATCTCGTGACGGTCGTCTTTGGGTGAGGCATGGCCATGACCGGGATCGACATCGAGCCATGGGAACCCGAAGAAACCATCGGGAAACTGTGGCACGTTTTTGCCAGTCGCCTCGATGCACCGCTTGTGCATCACGGAGCCGCGGTTGATCTTTCCGAGGTCAGCGGGCGGCTGGCAGTCTTTTTTCGCGGGCTGGGGGGCGCGCAGTCTGTCGAGATCCGCGCCGTCTCGCCGGAGGTGTCCCGCCACCGCCTGCGCTTTCTGCGCCGGCTTGGCACCGAGGCGGAACTGACCCCGCGCGCCAGCTTTGACGGCGAGGTGCTGCGCCTGCCCGAGCGCCTGACGCTGTTTCCAACGCGCGAGGCCAATGGCGCGCTCTATCTCTGGCTGGCGGCGGCGGTGGCCCATGCGCCCGCGCATCTGACCGACCCCGACCCGCTGTGCGCCGATCTGCTGTCCTTGCGCGCCGCACAAGCGATGACCCGCGCCGCGCTGGCCGCGGCCCCGGGGCTGCGCGACCTCTATACCGGGCTTTGCTCGGCCACGCTGCACTACCGCCCTTCCAATGGCCTGCCGCGCCATGAGGCCGCCATCGAGGCGCTGATCCGGCACCTGCTGGGCGATCCCGCGCCACTCTCGGACCGCGGTCAAGCGTTCAAGACTGTGCTCGACACCGGCGACCTCAGCACCCTCACGGCCCCGCGCGGCTATCGCCCTTACCGGCCCGTCGCGCTCTGGCCCGACCTGCGCGAATTGATCCTCTCGGCGCGGGACGAGGTCGAGAGCCGCGATACCGACGGCCCGCCCGAAGAGGGCTCTGAGAAGACCCACCGTGCACGCCGCCGCAAGGCCGATCAGGCCGAGCGCCGCGACAGCCTGATCCTGCACAAGTTCGAGGCGATCCTGAGTTGGGCCGAGTTTCTCAACCTCAATCGTCGGGTGGATGACGATGACCCTGATTCAGCAAAGAAAGCCGCCGAAGATCAGGAGGAGATCGGCCTCGGGCAAATCTCCAAGGCTCCGGCCACAAAGTTAAAGCTTCACCTTGACCTTGCCCCCGAGGATGTGGACCGCGAGCGCCTCTCGGGCGTCACGCTCTATCCCGAATGGGACACGCGCATCGGAGCCTACCTGCCTGATCATGTGCGCGTCTTCGACAGTCTTGCGGAGCCGGTGGAGTGCGTCCCTGCCTTTCGCGAAGACCCCCGTGCGGCGCGCCGCATCACCCAAGTCAGACGCCAGTTCGAGGCGCTGCGCCCCGGGCGCGTGTCGATCCCCGGCCAGCTTGACGGGGACGAGCTGGACATGGAGGCGGCGGTGCGCGCGCGGGTCGATATTCTGGCCAATGGCGCGGGTTCCAACCGGATCTGGAGGCAGACCCGACCCATTGCCCGCGACTTGGCGGTGTCGATCCTGCTCGATGTCAGCCGCTCGACCGAGAGCGCCGTGGGCGACCGCGCGGTGATCGACATCGAGCGCGAGGCGTTGGCAGCGCTGGCCTGGGGACTTGATGCCTGTGGCGACGATTTCGCCATTCATGCCTTTTCCTCGCTCAAGCGCGACCGCGTCTATATCCAGACCTGCAAGGATTTCGCCGAGCCGATGACCGGTAGGATTGAGCAGCGCATCGCGGGCCTGCGTCCCGGCTTCTACACCCGCCTCGGGGCCGCTGTCCGCCATGCCTCGGCCGATCTGGCCCGACAGGGGCGCAAGCGCCGCCTGCTGCTCGTCATCACCGACGGCAAGCCCAACGATCTGGATCATTACGAAGGTCGCCACGGTATCGAGGATACCGCCATGGCGGTGCGCGAGGCACGGCGCGCGGGGCAGTCGGTCTTTGGCATCACCGTCGACAAGCAGGCCAAGGCCTGGTTCGCGCGGATGTTCGGGCAGGGCGGCTTTCACGTCATCCCGCACCCCGAACGCCTGACCGAAGCCTTGCCGATGATCTACCGCGAACTGGTGGGCGCGTGAGCGACGGGAGCGTGTTCGACGAGTTGCCCGGCGATCTGATGATCTGGGTGCTGATCGTCAGCGAGTTGCTGGTGTTCGGTGCCGGGCTGGCGGCATTCCTTGCCGTGCGTGTCAGTGACCCGGTGGGCTTTGCCGTGGCACAGGATGCACTCTACCGCACCGGGGCAGGGCTCAATACCGTGGTGCTGATCACCTCGGGCGCGCTTGCCGCTTGGGCGCTGCGCCTGCGCGAGGGCGCGCGGCGGGGCGCGGCGCGCCTCGCGCTGGTTGGCGCGGCCCTGCTGGGTGTGGTGTTCCTGACCGTGAAATTCATCGAATACGCGGGCAAGGCGGCGGATGGTATTGCGTGGGACACGCACCCGTTCTTTACCTTTTACTACCTGCTGACCGGGTTTCACGCGGCGCATGTGGTGGCGGGGGTGGTGGTCCTGCTGCTGATCGCGTGGCAGGACACGGCCCGCAATATCGAGGCCGGGGCGGCGTTCTGGCACATGGTCGATCTGGTCTGGGTGCTGCTCTTTCCGGTCATCTACCTGCTGCGGTGAAGGTTATGCACCGCGATCCCCTCTTGCGCGCATGGGGCGCGCTCATCGGTCTCAGCCTCGGCTCGACTGTCCTGTCGCTCTGGCACTGGCCGCCGCGGCTTGCCGCGCTGGCCGGGGCGCTCATCCTGACGCTGGGATGGCTCAAGGCGCGGGTGATCCTCGCGCGATATCTCGGCCTTGCCGCCGCCCCGTTCTGGCGGCGCGGGTTCAATCTTTCGCTGGCGCTGTTCTGTCTGTTGTTGCTCGGGCTCTATCTCTTGCCGCTGGCGGTGTGACGCCCGCTCAGACGCGAAAATGCGCCGCAAAGCCCTCTGGCAGGTCGAACTCTTGCAGCACCCGCGCGCGCCCCGCGTCCGACATCTTGCGCGCGGTTCTGGCCACGATGCGATCAAGTTTTTCAGGGTCTTGCGTGGGCGCGAACGGGGCGAAATACCACTTGAGAAAGGTGAAACAGATCACATCCTCCAGCGCCTGCACCTCCGCATCGCGCTTGATCCCTTCTTTTCTGATCATTTTTTCCGCTTTTTCAATATCTTGAATATTATACCCCGCCTTGCCCATGAGCTCGGCCACACGCGCCGCATGGTGTTTCGCGAGCTCCGTGCGCCATGTCAGATACCCGGCGCGCCCTTCGGGAAAATCCTTTCGTTTCAATACCCAGCGTTCGACATGCTGGCCCCGCGCAGCGATCTGCAACGGCTCCGATGCGTCGGGGAAGAGCCGCGCCAACTCTGCGCTCATCCGCTGCCCGTAAAGCTGCGCGGCGGGTTGTCCCTCGGTCCGGTCAGGATCATGCGCATTCGCATCATCAATGGCGGAAAGGCAGAATTCCAGCTTGTTCACAACACCTTGCTCCATGCGTCCGCCGGGTCCCTTCCGGCATATTCCTGTAGCGCCTTGACGTTCTCGATGGTGGCGTGATGGCGGGAGACATGCACTCCGACGGGCTTCAACTTGGCAAATGCCCGCGACAGGCTTTCGGGTTTCATGCCCAGACACCCCGCGATCAGAACCTTGTCATATGGCAGCTTCACCACGCAGGTTCCTGAACTGGAACTGCAAAGCCGGATCAGAAAGTCGGCGACCCGCTGCGCGCCGGTCTGCGACTTGATCTGCTCGACCTGGCCGACGAGGTCATGCAGGTGCTGGAAGGTCGAGGCGACGACCGCGATCGCCATCTCCGGCTCACGCTGCAGCATCGAGATAAACCGCCGCGCTGGTATCTGCAGCAGGGTGCAATCGGTCACCGCCTCCGCCGACACCGGGTAGGGCTTCAGCCGAAAGGCCACAGCCTCGCCAAAGCTGTGACCTCTGGTGAATACGTTGACCACCGTCTCGTTGCCGTTGGGCGCAATCCGGTAAAGCTTGACCCAGCCGTCCAGCACGACATGGACCACGGTCGCCTTCTCATCCTGCAGGAAAATCGTTTCGCCCCGCGCAAAGTGACGCGTAGATGCGTCGGTCAGCAAGGCTTCTGCAATCCTGTCCGGCAAGGGTCTCATCAACAGAGAGCTTCTTGCAATATCGAGGCCTTCGGATTTTTTCATGAGGATCAAGCCGCCGATTTGAGTGAACGCTGCCGGTCAACTGTTAACGCATCGGCCGCTCTCGGTCCATTGTCAGAAATCGGCAGGGGGCTGCGGGCCGACGCGTTGCGCCCCGGCAAGGCCGCCTGATCGTTCCGGTCCATGATCATGCGTCCGCATGGGCCGGGCCGGTATCGCTCGTATTGTGCATCAGTCTGCATTTCGCGGAACGACGGGGCTTCCATCCTCGATGCGTTCATTCGGATGAACCAGCACCTCATCGGAGGTCGAAAGCCCATCGAGAATTTCGGCGGACAGATCGTTCATGCGGCCGATTTCCACCGGGCGCAACCGGGCCATGCCACCGTCGGCGACGAAGACGGCCCAGTCGCCACCCTGCCGGAACAACGCGCTGAGCGGGACTTGCAGAATGTTCTCGCCTTCCCATTCGACCACCCGCAGATAGACGGCAAAGCCATGCCCGAGGGAGCGGCGCTGCGCGACAGGAGAGGTCAGGTCGAACACAACATCGACGCGCTGCTCCTCGATGCCGAGGGCCGATACCTTGGTATAGCCGGAGGGCTCGATCTTTGACACCTGCGCCTCCAGCACGCCGGCACCACCCCATCTCTCGACGATGGCCCGGTCGCCAACCTCGAGCCGCACGGCGTCGCTTGAAAGCACATCTGCGACGATTTCCAGATCATCTGGTGCCCCGATAGACAGCAGGCGGGCGCCCGCCGCGACCGGGCGTTCGCTGATGACCTCGATCTCCAGCACGCGACCGTCGGCCGGCGCGGTGATCCGCAGACAGCACGCCTCGGTCCTGCCGACTGTGCCGGTGGGCTCGATCAGCGCCGCGCGCGCCCGCTCCAGCGCGCCCATGGCCATTTCGAGGCTGGAAATCGCGGCCTGCTGCGCGGCCTGCCGCACACCAAGGCTCTGCTCGGCGTTTTCCAACCGGATCAGCGAGGCGACACCGCGCTCGACCAGTTCCTTGGCGCGCCGGTATTCGCTTTTGGCCAGTTCCAGTTCCTCCTGCGACTGGCGCAGGCGGCTGCGCGCCATGTGCAGGCCCGCCTTGGCCTCGCGCACGGCGGCCTCGGCCTGCACCCGGCTGCGCGGGTCGAGCGGGTCCGAGGCGGCCGGGTCGATCATGGCGACCACGGTCTCGCCCGCCGTTACCGGATCGCCCACCCGCACCGGCGAGCGGCGCGTCACGCCCCGGATGGGGGCGGCAACCTCGTAGATTTCGGCGATCCGCGTCTCGCCCACGACATCGATGGTGACCTGCATCGGCGCGCGCCGGACGGGGGCGGTATCCACCGGCACCGGCTCGGACCGGAAGGCGACGAGGCCCAGCATCCCCGCTGTCAGGACACCAAGGGCTGTGAGGATCACGGTTCTTGCTTTCATCGGCTTTCCCTACTCGCGTGTCTTCATCACCTTCACCAGATCGAGCCGGTCCAGCCGCCGCCGAACCACCAGCGAAGAGACCAGCGCGGCGGCCAGCACCACGAGGCTGGCCAGCGCGAATCCCGCCGGTTTCAGGACCAGCGGTATCTCGTAGAGATCGCTGGCCGACCCATCCGCCAGCGCCTTGGCGATACCCGCCCCTAGCAACCAGCCAAGCGGCTGCGCCAGCAGCGCCAGAAGCATGGTTTCGCCAACGAGGATGAACGACACCTCGCCGCGCGAGAACCCCAGGATGCGCAGGCTGGCCAGTTCGCGGGCCCGTTCCGAGAGCTGGATGCGTGCGCCGTTATAGGCCACGCCCACGGTGATCAGCACCGCGACCGTCAGGTAGATCGTGGTCATGATATCGACATTCTGGCGGATCGTCGCCTCGAAGGAGCGCTGCATCCTGGTCATGTCGATCAGGCCGCTGAGTTCCGGCGTGTCTTTGAGCACCCGATGCAATTGCGGCAGGGCCAGAGGGTCGACCTGGAGATTGGCGACCGAGATGCGCGGGGCCTGCCGCAACAGGCGGCTGAGCGTACCCTGGTCCATATAGGCCCCGAGGCCGATATATTGCGTCACCAGCCCGGCCACCGGGACCAGATGCGTTTCGTTGATCCCGCTGAGGAATTCCACCTCGACCAGATCGCCGGGCCGCGCTTCCAACTGCCTCGCCAGCCGCCGCGACAGCATCAGACCCTGCGCGGGGGGATCGACCGCGCGCCCGTCCGAGGCGAGGATCTGTGCGAGATCGGCACCGGGGCGGCGGGCTTCGATTGCAACGTCCTTTTCGCGGTGGCCATGGCGCAGCACGGCGGACTGGAATTGCTGCCCCTCGGCGCGCATCACGCCGGGCAGGCGCGCCACTTCGGCAAGCGCGGTTTCGGGAATGTCGGGATCAAAGAGAAGCATCGCATCCTGCCGGCTCGACCGATCGAAGGTGGTCGAGACCAGCACATCCAGTGCCGCCGGGAAAAAGCTGGTCGCCACCAGCACCGCCACCGCGAGCGCCAGCCCCAGCGCGGTCAGCCCCGAGCGCAGTGGCCAGCGCAGCAGGCTTCGCAGGATCATCACAACCGGCTGCGAAAGCCGCAGCGCCGACATCGCCCGGTCGAGCAAGGTGCGCTTGAACCGCGGCGGAGCGGGCGGCGCCATCGCCACGGCGGGGGGCAGGCGTGCCGCGCGCAGGGCGCTGCGGGCCGCACCCATGGCGGCGCTGGCGATGGCCAGAAGGCCCGAGAGGGCATAGGCGGTGTAGTCGAGATTGTAGATCAGGTAGGGAAAATCGAAGAACTGCGCGTAGAGTCGTGCCAGCGCCCGCGCCAGCCACGTCCCGGCCGCCCAGCCGATCAGCGTGCCCGACAATGCGATCAAGACCGCAAGCAGCAGGTAATGCGCGCAAATCTCGACGTCAGAGTATCCGATCGCCTTCAACAGCCCGATCTCGCTGCGCTCCAGCGCGATGATGCGGCTCATGACCATGGCCACCAGAAAGGCCGAGATCGCATAGAAGATCGGCGGCAGGATCATGGCACTGGTCCTGAGTTGCGCCAGCTCCGACTCGATGAAGCTGTTGGATTGCTGCACATCGCGGTCATAGGCCCCCATCCCGCCATAGGGGTCGAGTAGGTCGTCGAGACGGTCGATCACGTCCTCCCGGCTTGCCCCGCGGGTCAGCTTGAGGCTCAGGTTGTTGAACGCGCCCTCCATGTCGAAGGCCGCGGCGACGGCGATCTCGGGCATCCACAGCACGCCGAAGGTCTCGTTATCGGGCATTAGCGCGCCGGGGCCGATGGTATAGATGAACTCGGGCGAGAGCAGCGTGCCGGTCAGCGTCAGCTCGCGCCGGTAGCCGTTGAGATTGGCGTGAAAGGTATCGCCCGGCCGCAGGTGGCTGGCCTCGGCAAAGGGCGCGTTCACGGCGACCTCGTTCGCGGCATCGGGCGAT
Organism: Roseovarius ramblicola; assembly: GCF_042430665.1. Classification (NCBI taxonomy): domain Bacteria; kingdom Pseudomonadati; phylum Pseudomonadota; class Alphaproteobacteria; order Rhodobacterales; family Roseobacteraceae; genus Roseovarius; species Roseovarius ramblicola. The sequence goes on from NZ_JBHMEC010000014.1 coordinate 17,025, forward strand.
GGCAGCCGTCCGGCTTGCAGGAGCGGCAGGTTGAGGCGCGGCGTCCCGCGTGCCGGCAGCGAGAGGATACGCGCGGTCACCGCCTTCTGCTGCTCCGGCACATCGAGCACCGCGAATTGCGATATGCGCGCATCCGCGGCGCGCACACCATCGATTTCCCGGACCTCCTGCATCAGCCAGCGCGGGGCGCGGCTGGCATCGGCGAACACGTCGGCAAAGCGGTTGCGCTCGTAATAGGCGCTGCGCGTCTCTTCCAGCGAGACGAACGTGCCGAAGGTCGTCAGCAGGATCGCCACGCCGCAGGCCAGCACCAGCGCAATGGCCAGCGCCTGCGCCCAGAGGCGGCGAAAATCGTGGATGAGCTTGCGGTCGAGCGCGGTCATGGCCTCACCAGCTTATCTCGGAGGGGGCGAGGCGGGTGGCGTTCTGCTCCACCCGGTCGATCCGCCCGTCGCGGAAATACACCACCCGGTGCGCCATCCGGCGGATCGCGGCATTGTGCGTGATAACGGCCGTGCTGGTGCCAAGCCGGTCATTCACATCGCGCAGCACCTCGAGCACCTGCACCCCGGTCTTGCTGTCGAGCGCGCCGGTCGGCTCGTCGCACAAGAGCACCTCGGGCCGCTTGGCGATGGCGCGCGCGATCGCGACGCGCTGCTGCTCGCCGCCCGACATTTCGGCCGGGAAATGATCCATACGGGTCTCCAGCCCGACCTGTGCCAGCGCCTCTTCGGCCGGCATCGGGTCGGGCGCCACATCGGTGACAAGCTGCACGTTCTCGCGCGCCGTCAGGCTGGCCACGAGGTTGTAGAACTGAAAGACGAACCCCACGTGGTCGCGCCGGTAGCGGGTGAGGTCGCGATCCCTCAGCGCGGACAATTCGAGGTCGCGAAACCACACCTTGCCCGAGGTCGCGTGATCGAGCCCGCCGAGGATATTGAGCAAGGTGGACTTGCCGCTGCCGGATGGCCCGAGCAGCACCGCCAACTCGCCGGAGTAGAGCTCGAGGTTGACGCCATCAAGCGCCCGGACCTGCAGCTCGCCGGTGTCGTAAACCTTGGTCAGATCGTGCGTTCGGAATACTGCGTCCATGATGCTCGCTTTCTCGGGACACAGTCTAGGACCGTGTCGGATCGGAAACATGATACACATCAAACCGGCACCGCGGTTTCAAACCGTGACCCTGCAGGCGGCTCAGTCGTAAACGAATCGCTCCGACAGGATTCGCGAGGACGGAACCCCGAGGGCCTTTAGCGCCTGTTCCACACTGGTGAGCATCGCGGGCGGGCCGCACAGGATATAGAGCCAGCCGCGCCGCGCCGTGCCGCCGAAATGCCGCCCCAACAGCTCCGCGTCGATCATGCCGGTGGCCCCGGTCCAGCCCGCGGGCGGCTCGGAGAGGACATGCACCACCTCGGTGCCGTGCGTATCGGCAAGGTGTTGCAACTCCTCGCGCGCCACGATCTGCGCTTCGGTACGGTTGCCGTAGAGCAGCGCGGCGGGGCGCGCATCTCCGGTGGCAGACAGCTCGCGCAGGATACTGAGAAGCGGCGCGATGCCCACCCCGCCGGCGATGAGCGCGATACCCGGCGCGCCTGCGTGGCCCTCGTGGGTGAGGTGGCCGTGCGGCCCCTCGATCCAGGCGCGGGTGCCGGGGCGGACCTGCCCGACGGTGCGGGTGAAATCGCCTAGTTCCTTGACGATGAACTCCATGTCGCGCCCCGCCGAGGGGGCGGAGCTGATCGAGAACGGGTTCTCGTCGAGGCTGAACACCCCGTGCCCGATATTGAGCCACGCGAACTGCCCGGCCCTGTAGCCCACCCGCCCCTCGAATTCCGGGGTGAGGGTGACGGTCCAGGTGCGCGCGGCCGCGCGGGTGACGGACGCCACGCGCCACGGTCTGCACCGGCGGATCAGCGGGGCCACGAGATAGACGTAGAGCAGCGCCGCCACCGCCAGCGTCAGCAGCGCGATCCAGACCCGGCCCAGCAGCGGATCGGCGCTGTAGCGCCCGGCGCGCAGCACGTGCAGCACGCCGAACCCTGCCACCAGAACCGCGCCCAGCCCGTGCAGCAGCCGCCAGTGCTGGTAGCGCGCGCCGCTCTCGTCGCGGGCGATGGCCATCGCCACCAGCCCGCCCAGTAGCAGCCACGCCGCGATACCGGGCCACATACCCGCCCAGCCGTAATTGAGCGCGGTCCGGCTGGTCACGTCCCAGACCGGCGGCGGCGTCATCGGCGAGACGTAGAGGAACGGGTGCACCACGGCGAGCAGCAGCGCGCCGCGCGCGAGGAGTTGGTGGGCACGCATGACCACGTCCGATCCCGCCCGCCGCGTCACGCCCCGGAACCGGCCCAGCAGAAAGAACTCGGCCAGGATCATGGCCAGCGCCACCAGCCCCGCGCCGCTGGCCAGTTCGTCGGCCAGCGGTCGCGGCGGCAGGCCCTGCAACCGGGCCAGCGCCAGCGGCAGCAGCACGAGGATCAGGTAGAGCGGGACGAGCACGGCGACGGGCATGGCGGGAAACGGGCCTCGCGGGATGGGGACGGCAGAGAGGGGTCGGCCTCAGCTCTGGTGGATATAGGTTCCCGGCGCATCGCCGAGCGCGGGATGGTCCTTGTGGGTGCCGGGCGCGCGCGCGGGCACCGTGCCGCTGCTGTTGCGCGCGAGCCAGCGCTCCCATTCCGGCCACCACGAGCCCGCCACCGGCGCGTGCGCCGCCAGCCATGTGTCGGGGTCGCGGTAATGCGCCCCGGCGGGCCGGTGGCCGATCCGGTAATGCCGCCGCGCATGGCCCGGCTCCGAGAGGATGCCGCCGTTGTGGCCGCCCTTGGTCAGGAGGAAATGCAGGTCGCAATCGGTGAAGAGCGCGGTCTTGTAGACCGAGCGCCACGGCGCGATGTGATCGGTCTCGGTGCCCACGACAAAGATCGGCAAGGAGATATCCTTGAGTGCGATCACCCGTCCCTCGACGGCGAAACGCCCCGCCGAGATGCGGTTTTCGAGGAAAATCCCGCGCAGGTATTCCGAATGCATCCGCGCGGGCATCCGCGTGGTGTCATTGACCCAGACACTGATATCCGTGGGCAGGTCGGGCTCCCCAAGAAAATAGCGCCGCACCGCGCGTGACCAGATCAGGTCTTCGGCGCGGATGGCGGCGAAGGCACCCGACATCTGCGGCCGGTCGAGATAGCCCTGCGACCACATAAGATCCTCCAGGAACGCCACCTGGCTTTCGTCGAGGAACAGCAGCAATTCGCCGGCTTCGGCGAAATCCACCTGCGCCGCCATCAACGTGACCGAGGCCAGCCGGTCGTCGCAATCGCGCGCCATCGCCGCCGCCGCGATGGCCAGCAGCGTACCACCGAGGCAATAGCCGTTGGCGTGCACCTTCTGCCCCGGCACGATGGTGTTGATGACGTCGAGCGCCTGCATGATCCCGTGTTTACGGTAATCCTCGAGCGACAGCCCGGCGTGCTCGGCCCCCGGGTTGCGCCAGGAGATGCAGAACACGGTGTAGCCTTGCCCGACCAGCCAGCGGATCATGGAGTTGTTGGGCGACAGATCGAGGATGTAGTATTTCATGATCCACGCCGGCACGATCAGCACCGGCTCGGCCTGCACCTCCCCGGTGGTCGGCGCATACTGGATCAACTCCATCAGATCGTTGCGCCACACCACCTTGCCCGGTGTCGCCGCCAGCACCTCGCCCAGCGCGAATTCGTCGGGCACGGGGCGGTGCTCCTGCGCGAGGATGTGACAGGCGTCGTCGGCATAATGCGCCGCCCCCTCCAGAAGGTTGCGCCCGGCCGTGGCCTGCGTCTTCCCGATGATCTCGGGGTTGACGAGCGGGAAGTTCGACGGCGACACACTGTCGAGAAGCTGACGCATGATAAATCCGGTGCGGTCGGCGTTCTGCTTGCGCAGCCCGCGCAGGTCCGAGGTCGCGGCGTGCCACCAGTCCTGCGTCGCGAGAAACCCCTGCTGCCAGATGGCAAAGGGTGCCCTGTCCCAGCCCTCGTGGACCCAGCGCGTGTCGTAACGCCCCGGCTTGAAGGGCTTTTCAGGAGGGTGACCGAACATCTGTGCGGTCGTGTACTGTGCCAGCTTGGTCGCGTTGGCCTGCGCCCGCTCCATCAGTTCCAGTTGCCGTCCGGGCGCGCGTGCCAGATGCATGGCCCAGTCGCTCCAGGCATCGACCATCGCATGCGGCGACAGCCCGGCGGTGAAGCGCGCGAGGCTGGCCATCGCGCCCCGGTCGAGGGCGGCGTGCAGGTGCGGCTCGGCCTCGTCGGGCGGCGATTCTCCGGCGCGAGCGGCGGACGGCACCACCGCAGGCGGCGACGGCGCGTCCTTGGGCGCGCCGTCGCGGTCGCGGCTCTGGCGTCGGGCGGGCGTGCGGGCCATGCGGCTGTCTCCTTTGCGGTCATCGGCGGCGCGACGGCGGGTCATCTCCGCGCGCTCGAGTGTCGCTCCTGTGCGGAATTCTAACACTGATTTGTATCAATTTCCCGCGTCTGCGCGTCATGTATGCTCGCGGCAGAAGGCCGCGCGACAACCGGACCTCGAATACGGGGATCATCATGCACGACAAGACAATCGAGGCCGCGCTCGACGCGCTCGGCGCGACGGCCGGGGGGCTGAGCGGCGACGAAGCCGCCCGCCGTCTGGCGGACCATGGCCCGAACCGTCTGCCCGAGCCGCCCAAGGGTAGTCCGGTGCTGCGCTTTCTGGCCCATTTCCACAATGTCCTGATTTACGTTCTGCTCGCGTCCTCGGCTGTCACGGCCGCACTGGGGCATTGGGTCGATACCGGGGTGATCCTTGCCGTGGTGATCGTCAATGCTGTCATCGGCTTTGTGCAGGAGGGTCGGGCCGAGCAGGCGCTGGCCGCTATCCGCGGACTGCTCCCGCCCCGTTCCGCCGTGCTGCGCGACGGACAGCGGATCACTGTCGATGCCGCTGATCTGGTGCCGGGCGACATCGTGCTGGTCGAGGCCGGCGACCGGGTGCCCGCCGATGTGCGGCTGATAGAGGCGAGCGGGCTCAAGGGCGAGGAGGCGATTCTCACCGGTGAATCAGTGCCGGTGGACAAGTCAACCGGGCCGGTCTCCGCCGATGCGGCCCTCGGCGATCGGGAGTCGATGCTATTTTCGGGCACGATGATCGCGGCAGGCACGGGCCGGGGCGTGGTCACGGCCACCGGGCACGAGAGCCAGATCGGGCGGATCAGCGGCATGCTGGGCGGCATCGAGACGCTGACCACGCCGCTCGTGGAACAGATGGACCGGTTCGCGCGCTGGCTCACGGTGTTTATCCTGCTCGTTGCCGCGGCGCTGCTGGCCTACGGGTATTTTGTTGGCCACCTGCCATTTCGCGAGCTTTTCATTGCGATCGTGGGTCTCTCTGTCGCGGCGATACCGGAGGGCCTGCCGGCGGTTCTGACGATCACGCTCGCGGTCGGTGTGACGGCCATGGCGCGGCGCAATGCGATCATCCGCCGTCTGCCTGCGATCGAGACGCTGAGTTCGGTGTCGGTCATCTGCTCGGACAAGACCGGCACGCTCACCCGCAACGAAATGATGGCGGCATCGCTGACCGCGACAGGGCATCTGTTCCAGGTCGGTGGCAGCGGCTATGCACCGCACGGGGCGTTGTGCTGGCACGGTGCCGAGGCGGACCCGGGCGACCACGCGGTCCTGATCGAGTTCGCCCGGGTCGCGGCGCTGTGCAACGATTCCGTGCTGCACGCCCATCGCGACGACTGGCGGGTCGAGGGCGATCCGATGGAGGGGGCGCTGTCGGCCCTGGCCGGAAAGATAACCGGCGACGGGAACACCTCATTCGGTGACTGGACACGCGTCGATTCAATTCCGTTCGATGCGGTGCATCGGTACATGGCGACGCTGGATCGTGCGCCTGACGGCCGGTCGTTCATTCATGTCAAGGGTGCGCCAGAGGCGGTGCTGAAGCTCTGTGCCGAACAGCGCGGGGCAGGGGGCGAAACATCGCCGGTCGATGAGGGGTACTGGACCGGACAGGTGGAGGACCTCGCCGCGCAGGGGCAGCGGGTCATCGCGGTCGCCATACGCACGGTGCCGGACGGGCAGGCCGGTCTCGGCCCCGGGGATCTCGACGGGCAGCTCACGCTGATCGGCCTGATCGGCCTCATCGACCCGCCCCGCCCCGAGGCCATCGCGGCGGTGGCGAAGTGTCAGGCCGCCGGTATCCGTGTCAAGATGATCACCGGCGATCATGCCGCCACCGCGCGCGCCATTGCCGGGATCGTGGGGCTGGAAAACAGCACGCGCGTCCTGACCGGGGCTGATCTCGAGGCGATGGACGACGCCGCCCTCGCCGAGGCCGCCATTGCGACAGATATCTTTGCCCGCACCGCGCCCGCGGACAAGCTGCGCCTCGTCACGGCGTTGCAGGCGCGCGGGCTGGCCGTGGCGATGACCGGTGACGGGGTGAACGATGCTCCCGCCCTCAAGCGCGCGGATGCCGGGATCGCCATGGGCGTCAAAGGCAGCGAGGCCGCGAAAGAGGTCGCCGATCTGGTGCTGGCGGATGACAATTTCGCCTCGATCGCGGCGGCTGTGCGCGAGGGGCGGACAGTCTACGACAATTTCAAGAAGGTGATAAGCTGGACCCTGCCCACCAACGCGGGCGAGGCGATGACCATCATCGTCGCGCTGTTCGCGGGCATGGCGTTGCCGGTCACGGCGGTGCAGATCCTGTGGGTCAACCTGGTCACTGCCGTCACGCTGGGCCTCGCGCTGGCCTTCGAGCCGTCCGAGCCCGGTACCATGCGCCGCCCGCCCCGCCCGCGGGGCGAGCCGCTTCTGACCGGCGGGCTTATCTGGCAGATCGTCCTTGTCGCCACGCTGATCCTGATGGCCGTATTCGGTATGTATTTCCACGCGGTCGACAAGGGGTATCCGGCCCCTCTGGCCCGGACGATCGCAATGAACACGCTGGTCGTGCTTCAGGTCTTCTATCTGTTCTTCATCCGCAACATCCACGGAACCTCTCTGAACTGGGCGTCCGCGAAGGGCACGCCAATCATCTGGACCTGCGTGATCGCCGTGACCGGCGCGCAGGTTGCCATCACCTACCTGCCGCCGTTTCAGGCCATCTTCGACACCCGTGCCGTGCCGCTCTTCGATGGAGCCCTGATCATCGTGATCGGGGTTGTTTTCTTTGCGCTGATCGAGACGGAGAAGCAGATGCGGCTTGCCTTCCTGCCGCGCAAGACAGACCGAAACCTCTGACGCTTCGCCACCTTCAAGCCGCCGCCTGAGGGGGGCAGGCACAAGCAAGCCGGTTGTGCGACCGATGTGGTCCGGGTTCCGAGGATGAGCCGCAGCAGGTCTCTTGCAGGACGGCTTACGGGGCATTCCCCTGACGGGCGGACAGTTTCTTGATCAACTGCCGCGTCGAGGCGTCCCTGGTGCCGGGGTCGGCCCCCTGAACGACGGGCAGAAGAGCGCTCGCCAGCTCCTTGCCAAGCTCTACGCCCCACTGATCGAAGGAGTTTATGCCCCAGATCACGCCCTCGACGAATACCCGGTGCTCATAAAGGGCGATGATCTGCCCCAGAACGAACGGGGTCAGCTTCGGATAGGCAAGGGTGATCGACGGGCGATTGCCCGGAAAGGTGCGATGCGCGGCCTGTATCCGCTGATCCTCGCCGTCATAGCCGAGCGTGGCGGCAATCTCCATCGCCGCGTCGAAAGACCGCCCGACCATCAGCGCCTCGGACTGCGCGAGGCAATTCGCCTTCAGCAGGTCGTGATGTGCCTGCAAATGCGGCTCGTGGCCGTCTGCCGCGATCAGGAACTCCGCCGGAACGACCTCGGTGCCCTGGTGCAGAAGCTGGTAGAAGGCATGTTGCCCGTTGGTGCCGGGCTCGCCCCAGACAACGGGGCCCGTCTTGTGCCCAAGCGCCCTGCCGCTGATGGACACGCCCTTGCCGTTACTCTCCATGTCCAGTTGTTGCAGATAGGCCGGCAGGCGCGACAGGCGCTGGTCATAGGGCAGTACCGCGCGCGTGGCATGGCCGCAGATGTTGCGGTGCCAGACCCCGACAAGACCCATCAGCACCGGCAGGTTCCGGGCCAGCCCGGCCGTGCGGAAATGCCGGTCCATCGCGTGTGCGCCGGACAGGAACGCGCGGAAATCATCCGGGCCGACCGCCAGCATGATCGGCAAGCCGACCGGCCCCCAGAGCGAGTAGCGCCCGCCGACCCAATCGGCAAAGCCGAACACCCGCTCCGGGGCGATACCCATCGCGGCGGTCTTGTCCATGGCGGTCGAGACGGCGGCCAGATGCGCGCCCGTGTTTTCACCCACACCCTCGCGCAGCCAGTCGATGGCGGTGGCGGCATTGGTCATGGTCTCGATGGTGGTGAAGGTCTTGGAGGCGATAACGATCAGCGTGGTCGCCGGATCGAGCGTCTTGAGTGTGTCGGCGATATGCGCCCCGTCGACATTCGACACGAAATGACAGCGCGGCCCGTCATGGTAGGGGACAAGCGCGAGGGTGGCCATGGCCGGCCCGAGATCGGAGCCGCCGATGCCGATATTGACCACGTCGGTAAAGGGTGCGCCGGTCGCGCCGGTGATGTCGCCCGCGCGAATGCCGGTTGCGAACGCCGCCATCCGGCGCAGCGTGTCGGCGATGCCGGGGCGCACGTCCTCGCCATCGACGATCAGCGGCGTGGTATCCTGCGACCGCAGCGCGGTGTGCAGCACCGCGCGGTTCTCGGTGCTGTTGATCGGTTCGCCCGCAAACATCGCGTCGCGCTTCTCGGCAAGGCCGGATGCGCCCGCCAGATCGACCAGCAGCGCCAGCGCGTCCCTGTCGATATTCGTCTTCGAGACATCGAGCAAAATGTCATCCGTCTCGGCGGAGAAATCGCCGATGCGGTTGTCCTCGTCGAACAGGTTCAGGATGGCCCGGTCGGCCGTTTCAGCGTGGTTCTGTTCAAGCTGTCGCCAGATATCGGTCATTGGGTGCATCCCAGTTGCGCGGCGTTTCTTGCAAGCGTTTCGATCTCGTCCCAGCGTTCGGCCTCGACAAGATCTTGCGGCGCGACCCAACTGCCGCCGGCGCAGAGCACGTTGGGCAGGCCCAGGTAACTGACCGCATTCACCGGATTGACGCCGCCGGTCGGACAGAATGTGACCTGTGGCAGGGGCGCGCCGATGGCCTTGAGTGCAGGGACCCCGCCTGACGCCTCGGCGGGGAAGAACTTGAGCATGTCATAGCCGCGCGCGAGGAGACGCATCGCCTCGGTGGCGGTGGCCGCGCCGGGCAAGAGCGGCAGATCCTCGGCCTCGCACGCAGACAGCAATTCATCGGTCGCTCCGGGCGAGACGCCAAAGGTCGCTCCCGCCGCCTTGGCGGCGCGGACATCCTCGGGGGTGATCAGCGTACCCGCGCCGACATGCCCGTCCGGCACTGCGCTCATGGCGCGGATCGCGGCGAGTGCTGAGGGCGTGCGCAGGGTCACCTCAAGCGCGGGCAGCCCGCCCGCAATCAGCGCCTCGGCGAGGGGACGGGCGTGTCGCGCGTCATGGATCACCAGCACCGGCACGATGGGCGCAAGCCCGCAAATCTCGCGGGTAAGGCGGCTTGCATCCTTGGGCGAAAGGGTCATCTGGTCAGCCTCCGAAAATGCTGGCGCCGGTGGTGGCGGAACCGACTGTGTTGCGGAACATGGCGAAAAGCTCACGCCCCGTGCCTGCGGTATTTGCAGAAAGCTCGGCGGTGACGGCAGGCCGGTCCGAAATGCCGGACGTCAGGATGTCGAGCGTGCCTTGTGTGGCATCGACACGCAGCAGGTCGCCGTCGCGAAGCCGGGCGATCGGGCCGCCCTCGACCGCCTCGGGGCTGACATGGATCGCGGCGGGCACCTTGCCCGAGGCCCCCGACATGCGCCCGTCGGTGACCAGCGCCACCTTCTGCCCGCGCCCCTGCAGGATCGACAGGACGGGCGTGAGGCTGTGAAGCTCCGGCATGCCGTTGGCCTTGGGGCCCTGGAACCGGACAACGACGATCACGTCGCCGGTCAACTCCCCCGCCTTGAACGCGGCCTTGACCTCGTCCTGATCGTGAAAGACGCGCACCGGCGCTTCGACGATCTGGTGCTCGGCTGTGACGGCAGAAATTTTCATGACGGCGGTCCCAAGCGATCCGGCCAGCCGCTTCAGCCCGCCCGTGGGCTGGAACGGGTCGCTGACGGGGCGCAGGATCTTTTCGTTCAGGCTTTGGCCCGTGCCATCGCGCCAGCAGAGATGTCCGTCGCTCAGGACGGGGTCCCTGGTGTAATGCTCGAGCCCGGTGCCCGCGACGGTCCTGGTATCGGGGTGAAGCATGCCCGCCTTGAGCAACTCGCCGATCATGTAACCGAGGCCCCCGGCGGCGTGGAAATGGTTCACGTCGGCCAGCCCGTTGGGATAGACCCGGGCCATCAGGGGGGTGACCTCGCTCAGTTCCGAGAAATCCTGCCAGTCGAGCAGGATGCCGCCCGCGCGGGCCATGGCAATCAGGTGAATCAGCAGGTTGGTCGACCCGCCGGTGGCATTGAGGCCGACGATGCCGTTGACGAAGGCGCGTTCGTCGAGAATGCCGCAGACCGGGGTGTAGTCGTTGCCCAGGGCGCTGAGACCAAGCGCGCGCTTGGCGCCCTCGCGGGTGAGCGCGTCGCGCAGGCCGGTATTGGGGGTCACGAAGCTGGACCCTGGAAGGTGCAGCCCCATGAATTCCATCAGCATCTGGTTGGTATTGGCGGTGCCGTAGAAGGTACAGGTGCCCGGCCCGTGATAGGAGGCCATCTCGGCCTGCATCAGCGCATCACGGCCCACTTCGCCATTGGCGAACTGCTGGCGCACCTTGGCCTTTTCGTCATTCGGCAACCCGCTCTGCATCGGCCCGGCGGGCAGGAACACCGCCGGCAGATGCCCGAACGCCTGCGCCGCGATCACCAGCCCCGGCACGATCTTGTCGCAGACCCCGAGAAAAACGGCGGCATCAAAGGTGTTGTGGCTGAGCGCGACCGAGGCCGCGAGTGCGATCACATCGCGCGAAAACAGCGACAGTTCCATTCCCGCCTCGCCCTGTGTGACGCCGTCGCACATCGCGGGCACCCCGCCCGCCACCTGCGCGGTGCCGCCCGCCTCGCGCGCGGCCTGCCGGATCAGGTCGGGAAACCGCTCGAACGGCTGATGCGCGGAGAGCATGTCGTTATAGGCGGTCACGATGCCGAGGTTTCCGGCGCTCGTGCCCGTCAACCGGTCCTTGTCCGGCCCAGAGGCCGCGTAGGCATGCGCCTGCCCGCTGCACGACAGATGCGCCCGCGCCGGACCCTTGGCGCGGGCCGCCTCCATCGTGTGCAGATAGGTTCTGCGCGTGGCTTCGCTGCGGGCGATGATCCGGTCCGTTACCCGCTGGACCGTGTCGGTCACTTTGGTCATCCTGGCTCTCCTTTCCCGCGGCGCGCACCCGGCAGGTTCGTCGCCGACGCTGAAAATTCCGAAGGGAACATCTTTCTCATCATAATACCTGTATTTCGCGCCGGCGGCGCCCGTCGCGATGCAAGGGCTTCAACGCACCTTCGCAAGCGGGTCTTCGCGACGAAGCCGCCTGCACGGCCCTGACCAACCGAAACCGGCAATCGCAAGTCAGAATGTCATGTCACGACCTCCTTCACGGCTTGGGAAAGGGCTGTCGTCTTGTGTTTCGGTAGCGCTAACATAACTGCATGCGTAAGGGAACTTTCCTTGCTCGCAAGAATCATCTCCGATGTCTTGCGCCCAGGCGGACCGGTCCTGGTGCGCAAGACGGTGATACCGGCGACCGTTGCCATGCCGTGGCACCTAAGCGTGCGCGTCGATGGAAAGCTCGGAGAAGAGCGCCAACCGCGCGTCTTGTCGCGGTCCCGTCATCGCCGTCCATCCATCTCCGCCGAACCTGCATCGCCGGTCGGCAAGCCGATCAAGCCGGGTTTGCAAGGCGACGGGCCACACCCGGACGGTGATCGCCCCGTGACAGCCCGCTTACACCAGCCGGGAGGTCTCGATCGCGGCGCGCACGAAGTCGGCAAAGAGCGGGTGGGGCGCGAAGGGTTTGGATTTCAGTTCGGGGTGATACTGAACGCCGATGAACCACGGGTGGTCGGACCATTCCACGATCTCGGGCAGGCGGCCATCGGGGGACATGCCGGAAAACGTCAGGCCGCAGGCTTCGAGTTTCTCGCGGTATTTCGTATCGACCTCGTAGCGGTGGCGGTGGCGCTCGTCGATCGCCGTGGTGCCGTAGACCTGCGCCACGCGGGACCCTTCCTTGAGCACCGCGTCATAGGCGCCGAGGCGCATGGTGCCGCCCTTGTCGTCGCTGACATTGCGCTGCACCTTCTCGTTGCCCTGCACCCATTCCTTGAGATGGTAGACCACCGGCTCGAAGCGCTTGCGCCCGGCCTCGTGGTCGAACTCCTCCGATCCCGCATCCTTCATCCCGGCGACGTTGCGCGCCGCCTCGATCACCGCCATCTGCATGCCGAGGCAGATGCCGAGATAGGGGATGTTGCGGGTGCGGGCGAACTCGGCGGCGCGGATCTTGCCCTCGGTGCCGCGCTCGCCAAAGCCGCCCGGAACCAGAATGGCGTGGAAGCCTTCGAGATGCGGGGCAGGGTCTTCGCGCTCGAATATCTCGGCATCGACCCATTCGACATTGACCTTGACCCGGTTGGCCATGCCGCCGTGAATGAGCGCCTCCTTGATGGATTTGTAGGCGTCTTCCAGTTGCACGTATTTGCCGACGATGGCGATATTCACCGCGCCGTCGGTGTTGTGGATGCGGTCGACCACGTCCTGCCAGACGGTGAGGTCGGGGCGCGGCGCCGGGCTGATCTGGAACGCGTCGAGCACCGCCTGATCGAGCCCTTCGTGGTGGTAGGCGAGCGGCGCCTCGTAGATCGACTTGAGGTCATAGGCGGCGACCACGTGTTCCTTGCGGACATTGCAAAAGAGCGCGATCTTTTCGCGTTCCTTGTCGGGGATCGGCTGTTCCGAGCGGCAGACGAGGATATCAGGGGCGATACCGATGCTTTGCAGCTCCTTGACCGAGTGCTGGGTCGGCTTGGTCTTGAGCTCTCCGCTCGCGGCCAGATAGGGCAGCAGGGTGAGGTGCATGAAGATGCATTGCCCGCGCGCCCGGTCATGGCTGAACTGGCGGATCGCCTCAAAGAAGGGCAGCCCTTCGATATCGCCGACGGTGCCGCCGATCTCGCACAGCATGAAATCGACCTCGTCCTCGCCGACCTTGAGGAAATCCTTGATCTCGTTGGTGACGTGGGGAACCACCTGGATGGTCTTGCCGAGGTAGTCGCCGCGGCGCTCGCGCTCCAGCACGTTGGAATAGATGCGCCCCGACGAGACGGAATCGGTGAGCCGGGCAGGGACCCCGGTGAAGCGCTCGTAATGGCCAAGGTCGAGATCGGTCTCGGCCCCGTCATCGGTGACGAACACCTCGCCATGCTCGAACGGCGACATGGTGCCGGGATCGACGTTGAGATAGGGGTCGAGCTTCCTGAGCCGCACCGAGAAGCCGCGCGCCTGCAAGAGCGCCCCGAGCGCCGCCGATGCGAGCCCCTTGCCGAGGCTGGAGACCACGCCGCCTGTGATGAATATATACCGTGCCCTGGCCATGCGGCCTCCCCCGTGATGCTGCGTCTCGTTCGCCGGTCAAAGCCCCGGATGGCCTTGAGTCGCCACCCGATCACGGGATTTAACCCATAAAGGATTCCGTGCGCCCGCGCAAGGCGGACGCTAGATCATGTTGCGGGCGCGCGGGGCACCCGCAATGCTTTGTGGTCAGTCCGCCGTTGGCGTGAGCGGCGCGTCGCTCGAAGGCGGCGGCAGCAGGTCATCGACATTGGGCAGGCCCGGCGTGGCCGGTTCTTCGGCGGCCGGGGTTTCGGTATCGCCCAGCCGGTCGAGCACCGACACGCCCGAGGATTTCTGCGCCGCGAGCACGGTGAGCGTGAGCGACGTGGCGATGAAGGCCGCCGCGAGGATCCAGGTGAGCTTGCCCAGCGCCGTGGCCGCGGCCCGGCCCGTCACCGCACCACCGCCGCCGCCGCCCATGCCGAGCCCGCCGCCCTCGGAGCGTTGCAGGAGCACCACGCCGATGAGCGCGAGCGCCAGAAGCAGGTGGATGGTCAGGACGACGTTTTCCATGGGGGGCAGGGCCTGTCACTTGATCTCGGTCTGGGCGGTATCTATGCAATTCCGCCGGGGGCCGCAACCCGCCTCATTCGTCCACGTCGTCCATGTCCGCCTGTCCCGACAGCCTGCGGCGCACATGGCTCCAGCTCAGCCCGATGCCCAGCACCATCGACAGCGCCACCAGCGCGATCCAGATGTTGAGGGTCGGGTCCTCGAAGGACAGGACCCCGTTGTCCTTGAGCACCCAGATGGCCGAGCCGACGATGGCCAGCACCATGATCATGCCGAACGCCCCGATCGAGCGCAGCGTGGCGCGCAGGTAGATGATGTAGCCCACCATCAGCAAGAGCCCGAGAAGTATCGTCAGTGGCATCTGCCCTCCCGCGTTGGCCCGCGCCCACGCGAGGTAATTCCATTCGGTCGGGTTGAATGTCAGCGCCAGCAGCCCGAAGGCGGCCACCCACCTGGCGAGAAATCCCATGTCGCACCCCTTGCGAGAAATGACTTGCGCGGTTTTCGCCCGGCGCGGCGCATCTGTCCAGTGGGCGCGGCCCGAAATTCCGGTTTCGCCCCGCCGGGGTGCCCGCTATAGAGGCGCGCGGAATGCCGCAGGCGTGGGGAGAGAACATGGCCAATGTCGTCGTCGTGGGCGCCCAGTGGGGCGATGAGGGAAAGGGCAAGCTGGTCGATTGGCTGAGCGAGCGCGCCGACGTGATCGCGCGCTTTCAGGGCGGTCATAACGCGGGCCACACGCTGGTGATCGACGGCAAGGTCTACAAGCTCAACGCGCTGCCCTCGGGGGTGGTGCGTGCGGGCAAGCTCAGCGTCATCGGCAACGGCGTGGTGCTCGATCCCTGGCACCTGGTGCAGGAAATCGAGGCGATCCGCGGGCAGGGCGTGACGATCACCCCGGAGACGCTGATGGTGGCCGAGAACACGCCCCTCATCCTGCCCATCCACGGCGAGCTTGACCGCGCCCGCGAACAGGCGGCCTCGAAGGGGACCAAGATCGGCACCACCGGGCGCGGCATCGGCCCCGCCTACGAGGACAAGGTGGGCCGCCGCGCGGTGCGGGTGGCCGATCTCGCCGACGAGGCGACGCTGATCGCGCGGGTGGACCGGGCGCTCCAGCATCACGACCCGCTGCGCCGGGGCCTCGGCATCGATGCCATTGATCGCGAGGCGCTGATCGCCCGGCTCATGGAGATCGCGCCGCGGATTCTGCCCTATGCCGCGCCGGTCTGGAAGGTACTGAACGAGCAGCGCCGCGCCGGCAAGCGTATCCTCTTCGAGGGGGCGCAGGGGGCGCTTCTCGACATTGATTTCGGCACCTACCCGTTTGTCACCTCGTCGAACGTGATCGCGGGGCAGGCGGCCACGGGCGTGGGCCTCGGCCCCGGCGCGATCGACTACGTGCTGGGCATCGTCAAGGCCTATACCACCCGCGTGGGCGAGGGGCCGTTCCCGACCGAATTGCACGACGCCGACGGCCAGCGGCTGGGCGAGCGGGGGCGCGAGTTCGGCACCGTCACGGGCCGGCAGCGGCGTTGCGGCTGGTTCGACGCCTGCCTCGTGCGTCAGACCTGCGCCACCTCGGGCGTGAACGGCATCGCGCTCACCAAGCTCGACGTGCTCGACGGGTTCGAGACGCTCAGGATCTGCACCGGCTACGATCTCGATGGCCGCCGCCTCGACTACCTGCCAACGGCAGCCGACGAACAGGCGCGCTGCTCGCCCCATTACGAGGAAATGGAGGGCTGGTCCGCCTCGACCGAGGGCGCACGAAGCTGGGCCGACCTGCCCGCCGCTGCCATCAAGTACGTGCGCCGCGTAGAGGAGTTGATCGGCTGTCCGGTGGCGCTACTTTCCACCTCACCCGAGCGCGAGGACACGATCCTCGTCACCGACCCGTTCGCCGATTGAGGAGCGAGACATGGCCCTTGGCTACAAGGCGCGCAAACGCTGGTCGCTGGTGGTGCTGCTGGTGGCGCTGCCCGCGTATATCGTCGCCGCCGTCACCCTCACCGACTGGCTGCGCGCGCGGTATGACGGGTTGCCCATGCTGGTTGAGCTGATCGTTTTCGTCGTGCTCGGCGTGGTCTGGATCATCCCTCTCAAGCGCATCTTCATCGGCGTGGGCCAGCCCGACCCCGACGAGGGGCAGGACCGGCCCTGATCTTCTTCTTGGCAAAAATACTCCAATCCCCCCGGCGCAGGTCAGGCCCGCCGCCGGGGGCCTGGCTCAGCCGCGCATCCGGGTGCCGTCCGGATCGAAAAGCGGCTCGGTGAGCAGGCGGGCGGGGCATTTTTCGCCGAGGATCTCGATCTCGGCCTCCAATCCGGGCTCTGCGTCACCCGCGGGCACGAGCGCCAGCGCGATGGATTTGCCCGCGTGGTGCGAATACCCCCCCGAGGTGCAGAAGCCGCGCACCTCGCCGCCGATCCAGACCGGCTCGTAGCCGTTCACATCCGCGTCCGCCGCCGCCACCTCGAAGGCCACCAGCCTGCGCGCCGCCCCCGCAGCGCGCTCGGCCTCGGCCGCCGCGCGACCGATGAAATCGGTGTTTTTCGACCACGCGATGAAGCGGTCCATGCCGGTTTCGCCAGGGGTGTAGTCGGGCGAGAATTCCTTCAGCCACGCGCCAAAGAACTTGTCGAGCCGCAGCGACATCATCGCGCGCATCCCGAACGGCACCATCCCGTAGGTTTGTCCTGCGGCCCAGAGCGTGTCCCACAGCGCGCGCTGCGCCATCGGATCGCAATAGATTTCAAACCCCAGATCGCCGGTAAAGCTCACCCGCTGGACGAGGCAATCGACCATGCCGATGGTGACGTGGCGCAGGTCCATGAACCGCATGTCGGCCACGGCGTCGCGGGTGCAGGCGGCGAGCACGTCGCGCGCCTCTGGCCCCGCGATCTGGAAGCCGTTGAGCCGGTCCGAGATGTTTTCGACTTGCACGCCGCCGGCCTCGTTCATTTCGAACCAGCGCATATGCACCGCCTGCGCGCCGTAGGAGGCGGTGAGCTGGAAGGTCTCGTCATTCAGGCACGATACGGTGAAGTCGCCCCAGAGCCGCCCCTGCGGCGACAGCATCGGCGACAGCGACAGCCGCCCCGGTTTCGGGATGCGCCCGGCCATGATCCGGTCGAGCCAGCCGCGTGCATTCGGGCCGGTGACGAGATACTTGCCGAAATTGTGCACCTCGTTGATGCCCACACCCTCGCGCACCGCCCTGACCTCGCGCTCCGTGGCGTCCCACGCGTTGGAGCGGCGGAAAGAGGGTGTCTCGTAGCGGGGCTCGTGTCCTTGGGCGAAGTAGTTGACCACCTCCAGCCCGAACTGGTGCCCCCAGACCGCGCCCATGCCGTCAAAGACGTCATACATCGGCGTCTGACGGAAGGGGCGGGCGGCGGGCAGCTCCTCGTTGGGGTAGGAGACACTGAATCTTTTCTGATAGTTTTCAATGACTTTCGGGCGGGTATAGCCCGGCGTGATCCAGTCGCCGTAGCGGGCCACGTCCATCGCGGTGACATCGCGCTCGCACTCGCCCTCTACCATCCATTGCGCCAGCATCAGCCCGACGCCGCCGCCCTGGCTGAAGCCTGCCATCACCCCGCAGGCGGACCAGTAGTTGCGCAGGCCCGGCACCGGACCGACCAGCGGGTTGCCGTCGGGGGCGAAGGTGAAGGGGCCGTGAATGACCGATTTGACGCCCGCCTGTTCCAGAACGGGAAAGCGGCGGTAGGCAAACTCGATGCTGGCCTCGATCTTGTCGAGATTGTCGGGCAGAAGCTCATGGCCGAAATCCCACGGCGTGCCATCGACCGCCCAGGGTTTGCAGGGCTGTTCGTAGAAGCCGATGCAGAGCCCGCGCCCCTCCTGCCGCAGGTAGCTTTCGCCCGCCGGATCCATGACGTGGGGGTGTTCGGTATCGCGGCTGTATATTGTCGGTATTTCGTCGGTGACGATATACTGGTGTTCCATTGGGTGGAGCGGCAGGTAGACGCCCGCCATCGCCCCCACCTCTCGCGCCCAGAGGCCGCCCGCGTTGACCACGTGCTCGGCATGGATGGTGCCCTTGTCCGTCACAACGTCCCATGTGCCGTCGGGGCGCGGGTTGGTCTCTTGCACCATGCAGTGGGTCTCGATGGTCGCGCCGCCCATGCGCGCGGCGCGGGCATAGGCATGGGTGGTGCCGGACGGGTCGAGATGGCCGTCGAGGGGATCGTAGAGCCCGCCGATGATGCCGTCGGTGTTGGTGACGGGGGCGATCTCGCGGATTTCATCGGGGGTGACGATATGGGTGTCGAGGCCCATGTAGCGGTGCTTGGCGCGCTCGGCCAAGAGCATGTCGAAGCGGTCGCGATTGTCGGCGAGCGTCACGCCGCCGACGTGGTGCAGCCCGCAGGAGAGACCGGTGATTTCCTCCAGCTCCTTGTAGAGCCGGATGGTATAGCCCTGCAGGGCGGCCATGTTGGTATCGCCGTTGAGCGTGTGAAAGCCCCCAGCCGCGTGCCATGTGCTGCCCGAGGTGAGATCGGAGCGTTCCACCAGCATGACGTCGGACCAGCCGAGTTTGGTCAGGTGGTAGAGAACCGAGGCGCCGACGACGCCGCCGCCGATGACGCAGACGCGGGTGGTGGTTTTCATCGGGATGACCTCCTGTGGCTCGGGTTTCGCCCAAAGTGGACCGGATGCGCGGGGCCGCATGTCGGTTTGCGACAGGATGTGTCGTTTTGCTTTGGGTGGAGGCGTGCGTCGGTCTCGACCGGGAGGGGGTGAGAGCGGTGCGGCTGCGCCGCGCTTTCTTGCAATGATGAGGGGCGCTGCCCCTCAAGCTCCCCGGAGTATTTGGACCAGGAAGAAACCGGGGGCGTGGCAGGCGAGCGACAGGATATGTCGGAGACCGGCTATCGGGGGCCGGGGCGGCGCGGCAGGATGGCCGGGACGAAACCCGAGGGACACCACATGAAGACCCATGCACAGGCTGTCGTGATCGGCGGCGGCGTTATCGGATGCTCGATTCTCTACCACCTGGCCAAGCTGGGCTGGCAAGATGTCGTGCTGCTGGAGCGCGACGAGTTGACGAGCGGCAGCACATGGCATGCCGCGGCCAATATTCACGGGCTGCATGACAGCGCCAATATCAGCCGTTTGCAGCATTACACGATGAATTTGTACAATGCGCTGGAGGAGGAGACCGGGCAAAGCTGCGGGGTGTTTCAGCCGGGCTCGCTCTACCTGGCGCAGACCGGGAACCGCGCGCATCAGTTGCGCTTGCAGGCGGCGAAGGCCAAGCTTTACGGGATGAACTTCCATGAGATTTCCCGCGACGAGGCCGAGCGGCTGCACCCGCTGGTGGATTTCGACGGCATCCGCTGCATCATGTACGAGCCCGATGGCGGCAACGTCGATCCGTCGGGCGTGACCAATGCCTATGCGGTTGGGGCGCGGCAGCGGGGCGCGGAGATCCACCGCTTTACCCCGGTGATGGCGACGGTTCCGCAGGCGGACGGAACATGGATCGTCGAGACCCCCAAGGGCAATATTCGCACGCCCTGGGTGATCAATGCGGCGGGGCTGTGGGGCCGCGAGGTGGCGAAACTGGCGGGGATCGAACTGCCATTGCAGCCCACCGAACACCAGTATTTCGTGACCGAGACGATTGCCGAGATCGCCGGGATGGATCGCCGCCTGCCTTCGGTCGCGGACCGGGACGGCGAGTATTATCTGCGGCAGGAGGGCAAGGGCCTGCTGATCGGGGCCTATGAGCGCGACATGCGGTTCTGGGCGGAGAATGGCACGCCCCTGGATTTCGCGCATGACCTGTTCCCCGACGATCTGGAGCGGATCGAGGACAACATGATGCGCGCCATCGACCGTGTGCCGGTGGTGGGTGAGGCCGGGATCAAGCGGGTGATCAACGGCCCGATGATCTGGTCGCCCGATGCCAATGTGATCCTTGGGCCGGTGCCGGAGCTGAAGGGGTATTTCTGCTGCAACGGGATCATCCCGGGATTCAGCCAATCGGCGGGCATGGGCTGGATGGTGGCCGAGTGGCTGGTCCATGGCGAGATGAAATACGACATGTTCGCCTGGGATGTCGCGCGGTTCGGCCTGTGGGCCAATGACCGGGCGTTCGTGAAGGCGAAGGTCAAGGACCAGTACGCGCATCGCTTTGCCATCCATTACCCGAACGAGGAGCGCGCGGCGGGGCGGCCGCTGCGGGTGCGGCCCGCCTATGAGATGCAGAAGGACATGGGCGCGGTCTTTGGCCTCAACTATGGCTGGGAGCATCCGCTGTGGTTTGCGGACACGCCCGGCACCGTCGATACCAATGGCTTTACCCGGCAGAACTGGTGGGGGCCGGTGGGCGACGAGGCCCGGATGCTGCGCGAGCGGGCGGGCATCATCGACATCTCGAATTTCGCCAAGTACCGGGTCAAGGGGCCGGGGGCGGAGGATTGGCTCAACGCCGTCTTCGCCAACCGGATGCCGAAGGCTGTGGGCCGGTCGTGTCTCACGCCGCTGATCGGGGTGCGCGGCGGGATTGCCGGGGATGCGACGGTGACGCGGCTGGCCGAGGATGAATTCTGGGTGATCTCCTCGGGCATGGCGGAGCGCTATCACAAGCGGTTCTTCGACGCCGTGCCGCTGCCGGAGGGGACGGTGTTCGAGAGCCTGACCGAGGCGGTTTGCGGCTTCAACGTGGCGGGGCCACGGTCGCGCGAGATGTTGCAGCGGCTGACCAATGCGTCGCTGGCCACGGAGGATTTCCCGTTCATGCGCTCGGCGAAGATCGAGATCGCGGGGGTGGCCTGCGTGGCGCTGCGGGTGAGTTTCACCGGCGATCTGGGGTGGGAATTGCATTGCGCCGCGCAGGATCAGGCGCGGCTTTATGCGGCGCTGATCGAGGCGGGGCGCGATGTGGGTGCGGGGCCGGTGGGCAGCCGCGCGCTGATGAGCCTGCGGATCGAGAAGGGCTATGGCTCGTGGTCGCGCGAATACAGCCCCGAATACTGGCCGCAGGAGGCGGGGCTGGCGGGGCTGTGCAAGATGGACAAGGCGTTCCTGAACAGGGCGGCGCTGGAGCGGGTGATCGGGGAGGCCCCGCGCGAGCGGCTGGTGCTGCTGGCGCTGGACGAGGCGGATGTGAGTGCCTCGAATGCCGATGCGACGGGCGGCGAGCCGATCTTCAAGGACGGCGTGGGCGTGGGGCGCGTGACCTCGGGGGCCTATGGCTACGCGGTGGGGATGAGCCTGGCGCTGGGTTATGTCTCGGGGGCAGAGCCGGGCGATGCGGTGGAGGTGATGGTGCTGGGCCGGCCGCACCGCGCGCGCATCCTGCACGAGGCCCCGTTCGATCCGGAGGGGGCGCGGCTGAGGGCGTGAGTGAGGGCGTGAGGGGGGTGATCGCGGCGACCGCTCGCGGCGTGGAGGGAACGTTCGCCTGCCCCCCGCGCGGGACAAGGCGCGCTTGCGCGCCGCCGCGCGGCTCACCGCATCGTGCCTGACATCCCCTTCAGGCCCCCTGCGGCGCCTACCGGTTGCCGCCCTCGTCCGTGGCGGCGTCCTTTTCGGCCTTGAACCTTCGCAGCCGCTCCATCAGCAGGGCGCGG